>URYB01000029.1 GCA_900552085.1 uncultured Lachnobacterium sp. | reverse complement strand
CATGTTTGGGCAATAGGTTGACTGATGCTCATACAGACTCAGATTCGCATCAAGAATAAAGGAAGCATCATTCCTTACGGTAAGCGAAAAACTTTTGTCGTCCAAAGTCGTCATCTCAACCATTTCCGGATCGTCATAGTCCGTTCCATTGATTGCGTTATACACTTCCAACGCACGATTCTTGTCTTGAAGAAGCATGCTGAACACATCACTTTTGTACTCTTTGTTTGCCATACAGTTTCCTCCTTGTGTAAGCCGCAGAATCTGTATGTAAACCGATCCTTATCCGTACAAATCCTGCTTAAATTAAAATATAGTTGAAAATAAAAGCAAGATTTTCCGGGATAATTTGAAATGATAAAATTAAATATATGATACAGACGGCTCGCCAAGTACTGTCCGTCCTGACTATGGAAAAATGTGCAGTTGCTTTGGCACAAGTATAACATTCAAGCGTCAAAGTTGCAACCAAAAGTCCTCAAACGACTCCGTAAATTAGCTGGTTTGTCCCAACGCGAATTATCCGAATTATCCGGGGTTCCGTTGCGCCAGATCCAGCTTTTCGAACAGCGCCAACGTGATATCAACCACACGAAAGCCATTGATGTTGTAAAGTTTGCGCGCGTATTAGGCTGTAAAACAGAGGGCTTGTTGCAAATATAGCATTAATTAACAGTATCAAAAATCGCCCAGACCCATACATAATCTGGACGATTTTTCCATAAAGTATCGTTTTACACGAATGATGCTTTTACACTAATCGAAAAATAGGAATAAATTGCATTCTAGGATATCGTTTTTGCAAAAAAGTATATGTTTCTTTATTAATTATATATAACGGTTCCAAAGTTCTTCCACCAGATTCTGCTCCATGCATTTTATCATTTTCTATAATAGATCCCTGTAATTCTAAGAACGCCTGCCCGTACACACCATATTTCTCAATCAGGCGGATCTTGTCTGATTCCGACAGATCTGAGTTTACAATCTTTTCAAATGTGTCCGGCAGATTCTGTATTGTGTCGCATCCCACTGCTCAAAAAATTCTTCTGCTGTGCTCCAATCGATTCCGGTACATTCATACAGATTCAGACCTGTAATATCCTGAATGGCCAGCGCAGCAATATATCCATCCACCCCCGATATGTTCCATTGTGGTAATTTTCTTCCAATACCGCCGCAACGCTTGTGCGATTATGTACGATCACAACACATATCACTGCGACAAAGACAAGTACACCACATACCTCCAATAAAACCTTTTTGCTTTTCTACATCCCATATTCCTCCAATACATCTATTTTGTAAGTCATTTTTAATCTATCATATATTTATTCCTGATCGTATACATATCGACAAATCCGACAAAAGAAGGCAAAAAAAGACCGCTGCGGTCAAACCGCAACGGTCTTCATTATTTCTGCTTCTGTCAGACAGACAAATTATTTGCCCATCTCAGCCTTTAAAGCTGCTGTAAGCTGTGGAACGATCTTGTTCAGATCTCCAACAATACCGTAATCAGCTACGTCGAAGATTGGAGCATCTTCGTCTTTGTTGATTGCGATGATGAGATCAGACTCTTCCATACCTGCAACGTGCTGGATTGCTCCAGAGATACCGATTGCGAAGTAGATCTGTGGACGTACAGTCTTACCTGTCTGTCCTACCTGATAATCCTGTGCTAACCAGCCATTCTCAACAGCTGCACGGGAACAACTTACCATACCACCGAATACATCAGCGAGTTCCTGAAGCATAGCAAAGTTCTCTTTGCTTCCAACTCCACGACCACCAGATACAAGAACCTTTGCATCCATGATGTTCTCTACGTTTCCAACAGCCTTAACTACGTTAAGGATCTCTACGTAACGGTTGTTCTCCTCAAGTGTAGGATTGAACTCGATTACTTCAGCCTTACGTCTTGCCTCTTTTGGAAGCTTCTGCATAACACCTGGACGTACAGTAGCCATCTGAGGACGATTGTCTGGACAAGCGATTGTAGCGATTGTGTTACCACCGAATGCAGGACGAGTCATCAGTAACTGGTTGTGCTTCTGCTCATCTTCCTTACCAGGGATTGCATTGATTGGGAAATCACCAATCTCAAGCTTTGTACAGTCAGCTGTAAGTCCTGTAGCAACTCTTGCAGAAACAGTAGGACCAAGGTCACGACCGATTGCTGTTGCACCAACTAACATGATTTCTGGCTTGTACTCATTGATAACTGCTGCAAGAGCCTGTGCATATGGCTCTGTGCGGTATGTCTCAAGTACTGGGTTATCTACAACGATAACCTTGTCTGCACCATACTCACCTAATTCATCAGCTAATCCTTTTACATTAGATCCCAGAAGAACTGCTGTTACATCTGTTCCTAAATCTGCTGCTAATTCTTTTGCTTTTCCGATTAATTCGAAAGCGATTGAGCTAAGCTCGTTGTCTACCTGCTGTGCGTAGATATATACGCCCTTATATTCTTCTAAACCCATTTTTTTCACCACTTTTCTATATAATGTTAGATAATATGTTTCTCTTTGAACTTACCGATCAGATAGTTTACAGACTCTGCTGGGTCAAGGTTTACTTTCTCTCCTGCTCCCTTAGGTACCTTATCAGATGCCTTAGCGATCTTTGTTGGAGAACCTTTCAGACCAAGGTTAGAATCATCTACATCCTTAAGGTCAGCTCTGCCCCATACAGTTACTTCTTTGTCTAATGCTTCGAAGATTCCGCCTGGAGTCATATATCTTGGCTCATTTAACTCAGAAAGAGCGGTAATCAGGCAAGGCATTTTTGCCTTAACTTCATGATATCTGTCCTCATACTGACGCTTAACGATTACAGAATCTCCCTCAACCTTGATATCCTCAGCATAAGAGATTACTGGAAGTCCAAGATGCTCAGCAATCTGTGGTCCAACCTGTGCAGTATCACCATCGATAGCCTGACGACCTGTGATGATTAAATCGTAATCTAAGTTACGAAGTGCACCAGCGATTGTTGTAGAAGTAGCCCATGTATCAGCTCCACCTAAAACACGATCTGTAACAAGAACTGCGTCATCAGCGCCCATAGCCATAGCCTCACGAAGAACGGCATCAGCCTTTGGAAGTCCCATTGTAAGAACGGTAACCTTTGCGCCTGTCTCATCTTTAATTCTAAGTGCTGCCTCAAGACCAGCTTTATCATCCGGGTTCATGATGGCAAGCATTGCTGCTCTATCGAGTGTTCCGTCTGCGTTGAACTTTACGCCGCCCTTTGTATCCGGAACCTGTTTAATACATACTACGATATTCATGTATTATCTATCTCCTTTTCTTCAATCTTGTTCTTTGATGCATCAACGATACTATCTTAATAATGCTCCAGAGATAACCATACGCTGAACTTCTGAAGTTCCCTCGTAGATCTCTGTAATCTTAGCATCACGCATCATACGCTCTACATCGTACTCACGAATGTATCCGTAACCACCGAATAACTGAACAACTTCTGTTGTAACAGCCATAGCAGTCTCAGCTGCGAATAATTTAGCCTTAGCAGCCTCTACAGAATAAACTTTCTGTGTAGCCTTAGCCATAGCAGCTTTATATACAAGAAGCTGAGCAGCTTCAATTCTTGCAGCCATATCAGCCAGCTTGAACTGTGTATTCTGCTGCTGAGCGATAGAACGACCAAACTGCTTTCTCTCTTTTGTATATGCGATACAACGATCCAAAGCACCCTCTGCGATACCAAGTGCCTGAGCAGCGATACCGATACGTCCACCATCCAGTGTGTGCATAGCGATTGGGAAGCCTCTTCCTTCTGGTCCGAGTAATGCATCCTTTGGGATTCTGCAATCCTCAAAGATCAGCTCGTATGTAGAAGATCCGCGGATACCCATCTTCTTTTCTTTTGTTCCGAAAGAGAATCCAGGAGCACCCTTCTCTACGATAAATGCGGAGAAGTTCTTCTTCTTTCTTCCTCTCTTATCTTCGGTAATGCTTGTGATTGCGATTACGATATAAACATCTGCAACCTTACCATTTGTGATGAAACACTTAGATCCGTTCAGAACCCACTCATCACCATCTAATACAGCCTTTGTCTGGCAACCCTGTGCGTCTGTACCAGCGCCTGGCTCAGTAAGACCGAAAGCACCAATTTTCTCGCCCTTTGCAAGCGGTACTACATATTTCTTCTTCTGCTCCTCTGTACCGAATGTCATAATTGGATCGATACAAAGAGAAGTATGTGCAGATACGATAACACCGGTAGTAGCACAAACCTTGGATAACTCCTCTACACACATAACGTATGTTAAAGGATCACATCCCTGTCCGCCGTACTCCTTTGGTACTGGAATTCCCATGAATCCATATTTTCCCATCTTTGCAACAGTCTCAGCCGGGAACTGTTCTGTCTCGTCAGTCTCCTGTGCAAGAGGTTTTACTTCTGTCTCAGCGAAGTCTCTGAAAAGACCGCGAGCCATCTCATGTTTCTTGTCTAAAGTAAAATCCATGATTTTAACACTCCTTAATTATGATTTATTTTTATTTATACTTTTCTACTGTGCGTCTACAGGTGTCTTTGTGCGGTCTGCATTGTAGATGTAGAATCCCTTACCAGACTTAGCACCAAGGTTACCACCACGAACCATCTTACGGATAAGTGGACATGCACGATACTTGCTGTCTCCTGTCTCATTGTAAAGAACATCCATGATTGCAAGGCAGATATCAAGACCAATGAAGTCACCTAACTCTAATGGTCCCATTGGATGGTTAGCACCAAGCTTCATAGCTGCATCGATGCCAGCGATATCAGAAACACCTTCCATCTTGATGAAAGCAGCTTCGTTGATCATTGGGATTAAGATACGATTTACTACGAAACCAGCAGCCTCGTTAACCTGAACTGGAGTCTTTCCGATCTCTACAGAAATCTTCTTGATTGCTTCAACAGTCTCAGCAGGTGTGTTAACACCAGCAATAACCTCTACTAACTTCATACGGTCAGCAGGATTGAAGAAATGCATACCGATCATTGGACGGGTAAGACCATTTCCGATCTCTGTGATAGAAAGAGAAGATGTATTAGAAGCGAAGATACACTCTGGCTTAGCAATCTTGTCTAACTCAGCAAATGTTGTCTTCTTAACCTGCATATCTTCGAAAGCAGCCTCAACGATAAGATCGCAGTCAGCACACAGATCTTCTTTTAAACCTGGAGTGATCTTTGCAAGGATTGCATCAACCTTCTCCTGTGTCATTTTCTCTTTAGCAACAAGTCTTGCATATCCTTTTGCAATCTTGTCTTTTCCGCCTTCAGCCCACTCCTGCTTGATATCGCAGAGTGCTACTTCATATCCGTCAACCTGTGCGAATGCTTTAGCGATTCCCTGGCCCATTGTACCAGCGCCGATAACTCCAACCTTCATTTTTGTTCCTCCTAATATAAATATATTCACATTACAAGGGGATGCAATGCATCCCCTCTATGTATCTCATTTGGCAAAGAAATTAATATTTCTCAACGATTGTAGAACATCCCATTCCACCACCGATGCAAAGTGTAGCAAGACCTCTGTTAGATCCGCGCTTCTGCATCTCATGAAGCAGTGTAACAAGGATACGGCATCCAGAAGCTCCAACCGGATGTCCAAGTGCGATTGCACCACCGTTTACGTTTACCTTGCTCATATCGAAATTTAAGTCTCTTGCTACTGCGATAGACTGAGCAGCAAATGCCTCGTTTGCCTCGATAAGATCCATATCATCGATAGAAAGGCCTGTCTTAGCAAGTACTTTCTTTGTAGATGCAACTGGTCCAACACCCATGATCTCTGGCTCAACTCCGCCAAGAGCTCCAGCTACCCATGTAGCCATTGGTGTAACACCAAGTTCTTTTGCCTTCTCTTCGCTCATAACAACGATTGCTGCAGCACCATCATTGATACCGGAAGCGTTACCAGCTGTAACCAGTCCGCCTTCCTTACCAGAGCAGCAACGTAATTTGCTAAGAGACTCAGCAGTTGTTCCTGGACGAGGTCCCTCATCCTTTGTGAACTCAACGATTTCCTTCTTAACTTTAACTGGTACAGGAACGATCTCATCGTCGAACTTACCAGCTGCGATAGCTGCTTCACACTTCTGCTGGCTGTTTGCAGAGAACTCATCAAGTTCTTCTCTTGTGATACCATACTTGTCACATACGTTCTCAGCTGTAATCATCATATGATAGTGGTTGAATGCATCTGTTAATGCATCGTTAACCATTGTATCGATAATTGTTGCATTGTTCATTCTGTATCCGAAACGAGCCTTTGTCATAGCGTAAGGAGCCATAGACATGTTCTCCATACCACCAGCTACAACGATATCAGCCTCACCAGCCATGATCATTGTTGCAGCATCGTTTACACACTTAAGACCAGAACCACATACTACGTTGATTGTGATTGCCGGAACCTCGATTGGTAAACCAGCCTTGATGGAAGCCTGACGAGCTACGTTCTGTCCCTGAGCTGCCTGGATTACACAACCCATCTTAACTTCGTCAACCATCTCTGGCTTAACACCAGCTCTGTTTAAAGCTTCTTTAATTACGATTGCACCTAAATCTGCTGCTGGAGTATTGCTTAATGCTCCACCCATCTTGCCGATTGCTGTACGACAAGCACCTGCTAATACAACTTTCTTTGCCATTCTTCGTTCTCCTTTAAATCAAACTCGCATCCGTGGATGCTGTTAATTTTTTAACAATGTCTATATTACCACATTTTTCGCTTAAAATCAATCTATTTTCGTCTTATGACCGAAAAAAGATGGAGGCTTTTGCTCACATTGCATAATTTACCATTTTATGCTATATTAAAAACAATAATAAGCGTTAATTTTTGACCGTTTTTTTGAGCGCCGCATAGGGGTGCAGTAGCTAATTAAAGGGAAGGTATCGACTATGAAATTTGTAAAAATAGAGGACTTAAAGGCCGGCATGCGCCTTGCAAAACCAATCTATAATAAAAATGGTGTACTTCTCTACGACCGCAATTCCACTCTGACTGCGCCTGGCATCGTCAGTATCCGAAATTTCGGATTATTCGGCATCTATATTCTTGAGCCAGCAGAGCCGGTTCCACCACTCTCCAGAGAAGATCTGGAATTTGAACAGTTACAGACAATTTATATGTTCAAGCTGCGAGAGTGTTTTGACATGATTGAGAAACGCAAAAAAATCGCTTCACTTCCTGCACTTCTTGCAGATATTATGAAGCATTACTGCAACCTGAATCACCGCGTAAATTTCAATCAGAATCTGAGAAGTGGGGAAGACTTTGTATACAAACATGCCATCAGCACAGCGATTCTTTCTGCAATGATGTCAGCATATATGAAATTTGCTCCGCAAAAGCAAATGATCCTGATCACCGCTGCTTTGCTGTATGATATCGGTTATATTCACGTACCAAAGGCCACACTGGAAAAAAGCGGGGAATTATCCGTTGCAGACCGGGACATCATTCAAAAGGCACTGGAGCGTGGTCTGGAACCACTTTCCATGTACCGCAATGATTTTGAATTTTTCCCTCGCGCACTTGCTTTGATGCAGGCCTATGTATATGCAGATTTTCCTGAAAAATTTGCGGCAAAACCGGATGATGAATTGTCACAGATGGTTCAGATTTTAAGAATTGCCGATCGGTTTGACCAATTGACCGCTATGAGTGTCGGGCATAATCCGGTTTCTGAAATTATGGCTATGCGCTCCTTTGAAGAAGATCCGGAACGTTTTCCTGCTTCACTCACTTCGGTGCTTGCCGAGTGTATTCACATTGTACCGCAGGCCGCCAGTATTGATCTGTCTTCCGGAGACAAAGGAATTGTTCTAATTGAAAACACAAACGATTTCATGCGCCCGGTTATTTTGCGTTTATCGGATAACCAGATTTATGATCTCAGCCAGGATCATGTTTACAAGCATCTGCAAATTACAGACATTATGAAAACCATGGATAACCGTGTCCAGATGGACAAAGAAACTTTAAATCACTTTTTCCCAGATGAAAAATTACAGCGTCTGACGGTACAGATTCGCGAAGATCTGCAACATCGTAGCAAAAAAGTATCATAGCATTTGCTATGATACTTTTTTATGTAATCGCGGAACAATCTTTCCCGCAATCCAATATCCAATTTCAAAAACTGCAATTCCTCCAAACATATCCAGAATAACATGTTGCTTAATAAACAGGGTCGATGCAAATACGCCAAGCGACATCACGACCGTAACCAGACGATACCACTTTGGCATTTTCTTCATGGCAAAAGCTGCGTGAATCGCACACCAGCTTTCCAGACAATGGATCGAAGGAAACAGATTTACCGGTGCATCCATCTGATAAATAAAGCGTACCAGCCATTCACAAAAACCGGTTCCATTCACCTCCGGACGTGCAAGTGTCGTCGGATAGAACAGAAAAAAGAAAAAACAGATGATCTTTGCCACAATATCGCCAATTGCAAAACGATAGCAAAATTCTTTTCCTTCTCTCGCAATCAGCACATAATTAATTACCCACTGGGCAAATGCAAGCACATAAAACAGAACAAATGGTGCCACAAACGGAATCTGCCGGTCAATCGAAAGTTCCAGTGAGTAAAACTTCAAAAAGCCCCGAAGCTGAGCTACGCCCACATATACTGCCATATTAACCAACAACGCTGACAGCAGTGGCGCAAATGCATATCTTGGCAATATTTTTTCAATTTTCTTTAACATAGCCTATCATCTCTCCCATTTTCACTGCCGTCTCCTGTCCCAGTTCTGCCTGTATCAGCAGATCTTCCCGGACATTGACTGCGTCCTTTTGCGTCAGAACAATAATGGTAGATCCGCCATACTGGAACATTCCCTTTTCTTTTCCCCTGACAGCAACTCCGCGATCTTCGTAATTTACAATACGGCCTACAAGCATCGCTCCAACTTCCATCTGCAGAATTGTTTTAAATTTCTGTGTACGGATCAAGGTATATTCCCTGCTGTTCTCACAAAATACTTTTTCCTGTGCAAGCGCAATCGGGCGGACCGTATGAAGAACTCCCGGCAGAAATACATTTTGGCTTTTTTTGCCGGAATCCGTATAACAATATCTGTGATAATGGTTCACACAGAGGCGAAACACAAAACAATAGCCATCTTTATATTGCTCCGCAAGCTTTTTATTACGGAGAAGAGATTCTAACGTATAATGACTCTGCTTCACTGGCAGTACGGTTTTATTGTTTATTTTCCATACAGACAAAAGTCCGTCACACGGTGCTATCATGTGTGACGGATTTTCATCAATCATTCTTCTGTCCGGCTTTATTTTCCGGGAAAAGAAATCATTAAAACTATGAATATCCTGCAATTCATAATCCGATAAATCAATATTGTTTTTCTTTACAAACGGCCGGATCAGACATTTTGAATTCGATGAATCCAGAAATCTTCCACATGCCCGGGATACTTTCGGCTGTATCAACGCTTTTAGTATCACTCTCCCCGGAACCGTATGATATAAAAATTCGAGTGCCTCCATCTTATGATCATTCCTATCCTTTTATTTTTGTCAATACCAGTATCAGAATAACAAATTCTGCTATACCGAGTAATACAAGAAATGCAATGCCTTTTCCCTTTGGCTTTTTGATGCGGAATTTAAAAACAAACAGCAAACCGGTCACAATCATTACTCCAAAATATAACAGGGTCAGATCTGCTTTGACCAGAATATGTATGAGCAGTACTGCCGGAAAGATCAGTGCAGCGGAAGTCACCGGAAGTCCCAGGTAAACCTTCTCGCCTTTTTCATCCTTGTTTTCGCCTTCTTCTTCTAATACATTGAAATAAGCAAGACGAATCATCGCGGCAAGTACATACAGCACTGCAATAATCGTGAGAATAATCTGTACTAACATTGGATTTTTTTCAAAGATATAACGGGTAAATCCGGAAGGAAGTGTGGTGCGCAATCCACAGCGCAGCAATGCAATTCCAATACATGCAGGAAGCACGCCAAACGCAATAAGATCCGATAATGAATCAATTTGTATTCCAAATTTTTTCATCTGTTCTGTACGGTTTTTCTTTGATCTGGCAACTTTTCCATCAAACGTATCACACAATCCGGAAAACAGCAAAAAGAACATTCCCAAAAAAGGATGTCCGATTCCATTCAGGCATAATATTATTCCCGTCGTTCCCGATAATATTGACAAATACGTCAAAATCACCGTGTAGTCATAAAATCCAATCATTTTCTTTTCTCCAAACTCTTTTTTCTTTTGATTACAACATAACCGATTGCAACTGCCACCATACTGATGATCATGCAGGCATAAAAGGATATTCCTCTGCTCAGAATTTCCAGACGATATGCCTCGCCTTTTGTCATCAGTTCTTTATATCCTTTCAGCATAAGATAATCAGCGACTCCTACGCCTCCCGGTATCGGCACACAGTTCGAACCAAGCACCACATAAATCTGTGTTGCCAGTAGTTCCGGCAATTTGCGCCAATCTCCATGCATCGCCATATACGTAAACAGTGTCACAACAATCTGCGAAAGCCTCTGCAGCAAATTGAGCAGATATGCTTTTAGCATCATGCCCTTTCCGCCGAGAACAACCTCCACACACTGTCCATACTCTTCCAATGCAGATTCCATCTTCTTTTCAATCTTGTTTGCAAGCTTCTGGCATCTTATTTTTCGCAGAAAAGATGCAATTCCCAATCCTGCAACCCTTATGATCTGCGGTTTCTTAAGAAGCAGATAAAACAGAATTGCAAGCCCGGAAAGAATCAGACCTCCACCAATAATAAGTAATTTTCCCACCCAGGTAAAATTCAAAAAAATTTTTGGGAACAGAATCACATCGACCAGTCCAATTGTAACAACTGCCAGTGTGTACATGATCAGATTTACCAAAAGTGCAGTCATAACTGCTGCTCCCGGCATTCCATCTCTCATCATGAAAAAGGCACTGGCCGGCTGTCCGCCGGACGCGGACGGTGTAATTGCAGAAAAGTAAACATCCGCTGCAGAATACACGAAACCGTGGCTGCGTTTCGCAGGATATCCCATATGATCCATAATCACACGGATTGCCTCACCTTCAAAATAAATAAACCCAAGCATGCCAAGCACTGCAAGTGCAAGTCCCTGCCAGGAAGAATCCTTCACGCAGGCAACCAGTTCCGCAAATGAAATACCGCCGCCACTAAATACTGCATAAATTGTAAACGCTGCAAGAATCAGTGTGACAATGAAACAAATTATTTTATTTTTATTTTGCTGTAAAAAACTTTTTTCCTTCATACTATGTCATTTTAACATACGCACATAATCGTTACAAGTTAAGACTTCCTTAACGTTAGCTTAACAGATATGAATACCTACAGCCTATCCGGAGTTCATAACCGCTCACATTTTCTTAAAATAAGAAAACTGTCGTACTAAGAATTCTTAGTACGACAGCCTATGAAATACATTTACATATTCTTAACTGTTGCAATATCTACCGGGGTAAGCTGTCCGTTTGCTGTCTCCAAAGAACGAGCTAACGCATTTGCTGTATCCATTGCGGTAATACAGTAAACGCCCGTTTCAATTGCGTTTCGTCGAATCAGGAAACCATCTCTTGTCTTGTCTCCATTACCCTGTGTCGGTGTATCGATTACAAGGTCGATCTTGTGTCCAAGGATCAGATCCATTACGTTTGGTGATTCCTGCGAAATCTTATTTACACGAAGTGCGTTCACACCATGCTCCTGCAAGTATTTTGCAGTGCTTCTTGTTGCATAGATCTTGTATCCAAGTGCCTCAAAACGCTTTGCCACACCTACGGCTTCCGGCTTGTCTGCATCTTTTACAGTCATGATCATCTGCTTATGCTTTGGAAGCTGTACGCCTGCGCCAAGGAACGCTTTGTACAGAGCCTCGTTAAAGCTCTTGGCGATACCAAGACACTCACCTGTAGATTTCATCTCAGGTCCAAGGCTGATTTCCGCACCACGCAGCTTCTCAAATGAGAATACCGGCATTTTGATTGCAATATAATCTGCAACCGGTGCCAGTCCAGGCTCATAGCCAAGTCCACGGATGGTGTTTCCAATAATCACCTTTGTTGCAAGGTCTACAATCGGAATTCCGGTTACCTTACTGATGTAAGGAACTGTTCTGGATGAACGAGGGTTTACCTCGATAACATAAACTTCTTCGTTCATTGCAATAAACTGAATGTTGATCAGTCCAACAACATGCAGTGCCTGTGCCAGACGCTTGGTATATTCTACAATCGTCTCTTTTACTTTCTCACTGATGGTAGGAGCCGGATATACAGAAATACTGTCTCCGGAGTGTACACCGGTACGCTCAATATGTTCCATGATACCAGGGATAAGAATATCCGTTCCATCACATACGGCATCAACTTCGATTTCCTTACCCTGTAAATATTTATCTACAAGAATTGGATGATCCTGTGCAATACGGTTGATGATTCCAATGAATTCTTCGATTTCTTCATCGTTGAAGGCAATCTTCATACCCTGCCCACCAAGTACGTAAGACGGACGGACAAGTACCGGATATCCTAAACGATTCGCAACTTCTTTTGCTTCCTCTGCGGTAAATACGGTTCCACCTGCTGCTCTTGGAATCTGTGTCTTTTCCAGAATCTCATCGAAAAGCTCACGGTCCTCAGCCGCATCGACATCTTCTGCCTTTGTTCCAAGAATCGGAACGCCCATCTTCATCAATGCTTCTGTCAGCTTAATAGCAGTCTGTCCACCGAACTGCACAACAGCTCCATCCGGTTTCTCAATATTTACAATGCTCTCCACATCTTCTGCGGTAAGCGGCTCAAAATACAGTTTGTCAGCAATATCAAAGTCGGTAGAAACAGTCTCCGGGTTATTGTTGATAATAACGGTCTCCCAACCTTCTTTTGCAAATGCCCAGGTACAATGTACAGAACAGAAGTCGAACTCGATACCCTGTCCGATACGGATTGGGCCGGAACCAAGAACAAGAACTTTCTTCTGAGGTTTTGTCTCTATTGCCTCATTTTCACTTCCGTAAACGCTGTAATAATATGGTGTCTCTGCTGCGAACTCTGCTGCACAGGTATCTACCATCTTATAAGCGGCAACGATGCCGTTTGCATAACGCATCTGCTTGATTTCTTCTTGTGTCTTTCCGGTAAGTTCTGCAATCACATTGTCCGGGAACTCAATTCTCTTTGCTTCTTTCAGCAGTTCAACGGTAAGTTCCTCTGTCTTCAAACGCTGTTCCATCTCGGTAAGAATTGCAAGCTTATCGATGAACCAACGGTCAATCTTTGTAATCTCGTAAATGTGATCGTAAGATACACCACGGCGTAATGCTTCTGCGATCACCCAGATTCTGCGGTCATCTACTACATGAAGCTGTGCATCCAGTTCTTCATCCGTCAGTCCGCTGAAATCATAGGACATAAGGCTGTCCACATGCTGCTCGAGAGAACGGATGGCTTTCATCAGTGCACCTTCAAAGTTATCACAGATACTCATAACCTCACCGGTTGCTTTCATCTGTGTACTTAACGTTCTCTTTGCAGTCAGGAATTTATCAAATGGAAGTCTTGGAATCTTAACTACGCAGTAGTCAAGCATTGGCTCAAAACTTGCATATGTCTTCTGTGTAATTGCATTTTTGATTTCATCGAGTGTGTAACCCAATGCAATCTTTGCAGTAACCTTTGCGATCGGATATCCGGTTGCCTTTGATGCAAGTGCAGAAGAACGGGATACTCGCGGGTTAACCTCAATTACACAATATTCGAAAGAATCCGGGTTCAATGCGTACTGTACATTACATCCTCCCGTAATCTTCAATTCATCAATAATGTTCAAAGCGGAGCTTCGAAGCATCTGGTACTCTTTGTCGCCCAGTGTCTGGGATGGTGCAACTACAATAGAATCACCGGTATGGACACCGACCGGATCAATATTCTCCATGTTACATACGGTAATACAGTTGCCATTTGCATCACGCATTACTTCGTACTCGACTTCTTTCCATCCTGCGATGCAACGCTCAACTAAAACTTCTCCCACACGGCTGAGACGAAGTCCGTTGCTTAAGATATCGATCAGTTCCTGCTCGTTGTGTGCGATTCCGCCGCCGCTTCCTCCAAGTGTGAAAGCAGGACGAAGTACAACCGGATATCCGATGGTATTTGTAAATTTAATACCATCCTCTACGGTATTTACGACCTGGGATGCTGCACACGGCTCTCCGATCTTCTCCATCGTATCTTTGAATGCCTGACGGTCCTCTGCTTTAAAGATTGTCTCAGCAGTCGTTCCAATCAGCTTTACGTTGTGTTCCTCTAAGAAACCGGACTCTGCCAGCTCCATACCAAGGTTCAAACCAGCCTGTCCTCCAAGTGTCGGAAGAATGCTGTCCGGTTTTTCTTTGATAATAATCTCTTTTAAAACATCTGCAGTCAATGGCTCAATATATACCTGATCTGCAATCTGCTTATCTGTCATAATGGTTGCCGGGTTTGAATTTACAAGACAAACTTCCAC
>URYB01000028.1 GCA_900552085.1 uncultured Lachnobacterium sp. | reverse complement strand
AGATTATATCATAGAATAATTATTTAGTCGAGTTAATTAAAAACGTTTATACTAGGTATTGGAAGGAGATTTTATATTATGGCAAACAGAATCATGTTAAACGAGACATCTTATCATGGATCAGGCGCAATCGAGGAGATTGCAACAGAGGCAAAGGCACATGGATTTAAGAAAGCATTTGTTTGTTCCGATCCTGACCTTATCAAGTTCGGAGTTACTGCAAAGGTTACAGATATTCTTGATAAGAATGGTCTGGAGTATGAGATTTATTCAGAAATTAAACCAAATCCAACCATTGAGAATGTTCAGCATGGCGTAGAATCATTTAAAAAGCAGGAGCTGATTATCTGATCGCAATCGGTGGAGGATCTTCCATGGATACATCCAAGGCAATCGGTATCATCATTGCAAACCCTGAGTTTGAAGATGTCAGAAGTCTTGAGGGCGTTGCACCGACAAAGAAACCTTGTGTTCCGATCATTGCCGTACCTACCACCGCAGGAACAGCAGCAGAAGTTACCATTAACTATGTTATTACTGATGTAGAGAGAAAGAGAAAATTCGTATGTGTAGATCCACATGATATGCCGATCATTGCTATCGTAGATCCGGATATGATGTCCTCTATGCCAAAGGGACTGACCGCATCCACCGGTATGGACGCATTGACACATGCCATCGAGGGATATACCACAAAAGCAGCATGGGAGATGACAGATATGTTCCATCTCAAAGCAATCGAAATTATTTCAAGATCTCTGCGCAGTGCAGTTGCGAATGAAAAAGAAGGCCGCGAGGGAATGGCTTTGGGCCAGTATATTGCCGGAATGGGATTCTCAAATGTAGGACTTGGAATTGCACATTCTATGGCACACACACTTGGTGCTGTATATGACACACCACACGGCGTTGCATGCGCACCAGGAAATCCGAAGGATGCAAGCGTGGAAGATCTCAAAGCGCTTTTCCGTAAATTAATGTAATACATAAATGTTTCTTTTTGATTAGAGCGATAGGTGATAAAACGAGAAAAGTTTCTGCATTCACAGAAATGTGTTTGCGGAAACTTTTTATTTTGCATGTTTGTTCATTTTGGACGTATGGAAATTGAGAAAGAGTCTAACAACTCAGAATCGAGCCAGTATGGACATATGACAAAAAATAAGTTGCTATGTCCGTTGTAAGAGACACTTTTGGACATATGCATAAGAATAACTTTGGAATGTCCTGTTTTAAAGAGGCTTTTTTCCATATGCAAAAAAGCAGATCGTCATGTCCAATTTATTGAATTTAAATGGACATTATCATAAAGAAATTTTCTATATGTCCATTTACGTGAAAAATTGTGGACTTAGTAAATTGTTTTTTCCCATATGTCCATATATGTTTTTCGATGCGGCATTTCGACTCTTTAATCATCAGATCAATTTTAATTCACGAAATACTTTTTCAAGATCTGCAGGCATGGAATCCGTCAGCAGTCGTGCCAGTTCCTGTGGCGTATATTGACGGTTGCCAAGCACCCACTGGGTTGTCATAAAGACAGATCCCTGACAGTACATTTCAAGCTGGAACAAAAGTTTTTCAGATATTTTCCGGTGGCTTTTGTCCTCAATCTGATCAATATAAAACTGACGAATCAGTTCAAAATCATGGTCTTTGAGATTATTCTGCTCATCATTTTTGAAAGCTGCCCGAAAGAAAAGCTGCTCCATCTGGATATATTCAAATTTATTTACGAGACTTTTATATACGGTTTCGCCTTTTCCCATCTGGCGGAAAGATTCTGCAAGTATTTTGTCAAAATACCAGTTGATCAGATCATAGTTATCCTGAAAATTCCTATAAAAGGTCTGGCGTGTAACACCACAGGTATCTACAATCTCCTTTACTGTGATTTTTTCAACAGGTGCAGAAACCATGCATTCTTTCATGGCATTTGCCAGTTTGTATTTAATATCGTTGTTCATGGAAATATCCCTCTTTGTGTAAATCTGTGTTTTTATGTAACTATTATACATGAGGAAGTCAACCGTTCACAAAATCTTCACAAAAAATTAGCACTCACCTCTTGACAGTGCTAACAACTGGTGTTATAACATAGTCAGAACAAAGGAAGGGAACCAAAAGAGAACGAAAGGTTCAAAGGTTTCTGAAACATCCCGGTTCCAAAGAAACAAGGTAAACAAGCATGAGATATTCACAAACAGTGAATACGTAGAAAGAAAAGGAGAGATGACTTATGTTAATGCCTAGTATTTTTGGAGAAAATTTATTTGATGACTGGTTCGATAGTTTTCCATTCTATGATATGGACAAAGAGATTAACAATACAGAGAAGAAGCTTTATGGCAAGAAAGCCAGCAGAATCATGAAGACCGATATCAAGGAGAAGAAGGATGGCTACGAATTGGTAGTTGATCTTCCAGGATTCAGCAAAGATGAAATTAAAGCATCTGTTGCAAACGGATATCTTACCATTAGCGCCGCAAAAGGTTTGGATAAGGATGAGAAAGAAAAAGACAGCGGTCACTACATCCGTAAGGAACGTTATGCAGGAGCTTGCGAGCGTAGTTTCTATGTTGGTGACAATATTGAGCAGGAGGATGTCAAAGCGGAATTTAAGCATGGTATCCTGAAATTGTTCGTACCAAAGAAAGAAGCGAAGAAAGCGGTAGAAGAAAATAAATATATTGCCATTGAAGGATAATGGATGATAAGGGTCCCCGGAGTGATGAAACTCCGGGGATTTTTTATGTGAACCGTAAATTTGAATTGTAGCAAAAAAATAGATATGATATAATATAATTGAATTGGATAAAATATTATCTATAATTACTGAATAAATAGAAAAATGGACAATATATTATATATAATAAAAATGGACGGTCAATTAGATGGAAGCATTAATTTGGGAGACAGCAGAAGAATTAGATATGAAAATAGCACAACGTATGCGAAATATTCGAAAACGGAGACAGATTTCTCAACAGAAATTATCTGATATGAGTAGTGTAAGTTATGGATCGATTAAGCGATTTGAAACAACAGGACAAATTTCACTTTTGTCACTGACAAAGATTGCAACAGCTCTGGGAGTTGCAGATGAGTTGCGTGAGCTTTTTACACAAGTTCCATATCGGGATATACAGGAGGTAATTAATGAAAGAAAATAGTACTCTTGAGGTAAGGTATGAGGATAGGAGTGTTGGGACACTTGCATTGACGGTAGATCATAGGGTGGCATTTTCATATAGTGACGAGTGGTTGAAAACAGGCTTTTCAATAAATCCATTTTCTTTACCATTGGAAAACAGGGTGTTTATTCCAAAGAAGGATTATTTTGATGGATTGTTTGGGGCATTTGCAGACAGCCTTCCAGATGCCTGGGGAAAGCTTTTGTTAGAGAGAATGCTAAAAGAACATGGTAATCGAGTAGAAGAATTTTCAGTGCTGGATCGATTGGCGATTGTAGGAACATCAGGAATGGGGGCTCTGACATATCATCCACAGAAAGAGATTTCTAAAGAACAATCCGTTGACAATCTTGATGAACTTTCGTTACAATGTCAGAAAATCCTTATTACAGAGTATTCGGAAAAGCTTGATGAGTTATATCGGCTGGGTGGAACGAGTGGTGGAGCCAGACCGAAGATTATGACAAAAATAAATGGGGAAGATTGGATCATTAAGTTTCCAGCGCATGTGGATGGAAAAAATATAGGAAAGATGGAGTATGATTATTCTGTTTGTGCAAAAAAATGCGGAATTGAAATGAGCGAAACAAAATTGTTTTCGTCAAAAATATGTCAGGGATATTTTGGAACAAAGCGTTTTGATCGTTGTGTAAAAAATAGAGAAACAAAACGAATTCATATGCTTACAGTGGCAGCACTATTGGAACTTGATTTTGAACAACCAAGTTTGGATTACCATGAACTTATGAAGCTTACAAAAATTTTGACATGTGATAACGCCGCGGATATAGAAAATATGTATCGGCGCATGTGTTTTAATGTGTTTTCACATAACCGGGATGACCATTCTAAAAATTTCACATATCTGTATAATGAAAAGGAAGATTGTTGGAGACTTAGTCCTGCATATGATCTTACTTATAGCAATACGTATTACGGAGAACATACGACAACTGTGGATGGTAACGGGAAAAATCCAGGTGAAAAGGAATTGATAAACGTAGGTGTGAAGGCAGGAATGCCGAAAAAAAAATGTGCACAAATAGCACAGGAAATAGAATTATGTGTGAAAGAAAATTTGGAAATGTATTTATAGGCAAGGTACTTAGGGAACAGTCTGAAGGAGTTTGGTTATGGAAAGAAGAAATTTAACTTACGAGGAGAATAAGAAAGCAAATCTGCTGTGCGTTGTTTCGTTAGTTCTGATGTTTGCACCGTTATTGTTGTATTGTGCCGGACTTGAAATCGCAGATACATATCTGAATATAGATTTTATCGGAGCGTTTGCACACCTGTGCACATGTATAGGGCAGCTTTTCGTAGGGGGATGTGCGATAGCGTCTTTGGTGGTGATGATCTATGTCCGGGTAAAATATCCGCAAAATACATTTGGTAAAGTCATTATGTGGTTATATATTGTAAGTATTGTCCTTGGGCTGTTGTATATTGCTGTTTTGATTATTGCATGTGGCATTGCACTGAATGCATGCCTGGATGGATTAAGGGGCTGTGGAAATATTGGAGCAGTGCAGGGAATTGTATGGAGATTATAGTAAAGCAATGGACAGTCTCGCCATATTTTATATGTTTCCTGGGTTCTTTTATCGCAGCTTATGTTTATGTGGCAACCGGGTTATATCGATGTGGCATGCCAAAAAGCTATATTGTCTATAGTGCGCTGCTCAATACCGTATGTATTCTGTATTTTGGATGGGCGTTCACTATGGTGACGCAGTGGCAGGAGTATGGAGAGATTACCAGTGTTGGTTTTTCCAGTCTCGGTGGCATGATGGGAATGCTGCTTGGGGTGTGGATTTTTACAAGAATTGTAAAAGACCATAAGGAAGACATTTTGCGTACCTATGTGATGAGTCTCGGACTTATGTATGGTATTTCAAAGCTGGGCTGTTTTTTTGCAGGGTGTTGTCATGGAATCGCATATCATGGTGTCGGATATGTTTCCTATGTGAACGGAGCGGAAATCTCAGAAAAAATGTTTCCGATACAGCTGGTAGAGTCGATAAGTTTTCTGTTTTTGTTTTTATTGGTGAATAAGTGGAAAAGAAAGATGGAAAGTAATATTGTGTTCATCTGTCTGATCGCGTACGCAGCTTTGAAGTTTGTACTGGACTTCCTTCGCTATTATCCGGAGAGAAGATTGTTTTCGATCAACCAGTGGGTATGTCTGTTTGTTATAGTGTTTGTAATTATGAAAAAAATAAAGTCAGCGTCGGGAAAATCCTGATGCTGACTTTTCTTTTGAAAGAAATGGGTTAAAATCCTGCTACATAAAATTGGATTAATGAAGATTCAGTCGTTTCTCCATAATCTCCGGATTGACAGCTTCGGAGATGGCGGTGTGGCGGTCGATAATTCCTTTCTTGTATAAATCAAGAATACTGCTGTCCATAGCAATCATATTTTCCGCAGCGGAAGTGTAAATAATACCATCAATCTGGTGTACTTTTCCTTCACGGATCAGATTGCGGATCGCAGGGGTGAGAACCATGATCTCGAAAGCCGGTACCATCTCACCGGAAACCGAAGGAACCAGTTTCTGGCTGACAACAGCCTGAAGGACCGATGCCAGCTGAATGGAAATCTGATGCTGCTGGGAAGCAGGAAATACATCAATGATTCGGTCGATGGTATTGGCAGCTCCAATCGTATGCAGTGAAGAAAAAATCAGATGTCCGGTCTCGGCGGCAGTAACAGCTGTATTGATCGTTTCGTAATCGCGCATTTCGCCAAGTAGAATGACATCCGGGCTCTGGCGGAGTGCTGCGCGTAAAGCGGTCAGGTAATTTTCGGTATCGGTATTGATCTCACGCTGGGAAACAATGCTCTTTTCGTGACGATGTAAAAATTCGAGAGGATCTTCCAGTGTGATAATGTGTGCCTCACGCTCATGATTGATTTTGTCGATCAGACAGGCAAGGGTTGTGGATTTACCGCTTCCGGCAGGACCGGTCACAAGGATCATACCGCTGCGGGAATCGGCCAGCTCCATGACGGCATCCGGGATGCCAAGTTCGCTTGGATGCGGCAGGGTAAAGGAAATGACACGGATGACAGCAGAATAAGAACCACGCTGTTTGAATGTGCTGACACGGAAGCGTGATACACCGGGGATGGCAAAGGAAAAATCATCATCTCCGGTACGGTCGAAATCGTCGATGTTTCTTTCTGCGAGCGTATAGATTGCGCTTACAAACTGAAAGGTATCTTTGGGTTCCATACGCTGGTCATCTAAAGTGTTCATAATACCTTTGGATTTGTAAGTGAGTGGTCGTCCGGCAATGATAAAGATATCGGATGCCTCTCGTTTGGTTGCCTCTTCTAAAATTTTTCTAACGTCCATTTATTTTCTCCTCATATAGTTATTTTTCTTTTCGTCAGGAACCAAGCAGATGCAAGGTTGTATCCGGTTCTTCCGGTATTGTGCTGATCGTCTGCCACTGTGTCAGTTCATAGAAAACACTAGTGTTCATATGTGGAAAGTTTATGCGAAGTCCGACATGAAGTGATTGATTTTCACCATAGGAAATCTGAAAGGTAATCTTATTTCCGTCGGATGAAAGGTTTAATCCGGTATCGGATTTCTCCTGTGCCAGATATTCTGTGACCAGTGTATAATATGATTCTTTGGTGTCGCTTTTCCGGTAGGCACGGGCAAGATCCTGATCAATTTCCTGAAGCAGAAGGTAGGCCTTCTCTTCGGCCTGATAGTAGGCGACGGTTTTGTCGGCTACTTTTTTACTGAGTTTGTAATCGGCATTGGCCGTAAGCAGTGACAGTGCTGAAAAAGTCACAATGCAGAGCATTACAAAAGCAAGCAGTATGCTGGAAAAACCAAAATTGGAAAAGCTTCGTTGATTCATTTCTTTTTGTTTTCCCATTAGATTCCCCCCATGGACTGTGTTTGCAGTTTGTTTGCTTTTAATTGGTTATAATGGCAGGCAGTCAGTTGATAGAGTACCTGTGCATCGGAGTCGGAGCAGACGATACTGGCTTTGGAAAGTGTATCCGAACTGCCTGTAGCCAGAGAAACCGTCAGAAAGTAAGTCGCTTTTTTTCGTTTGCATTCGTTGAAATCGGTATCCAGATAGATCACGATTTTATCGTCAAGATTTACACTGTAACGATAGGTCTCGAGTAGATCGTCCAAAGAGCCATCTCCGCGCTCGAATACAGCAGCTACACTTGCACAGCTGCTCACAGCCTGATGAAGCTGTGTCGTTTCTTCTGTGCGTGTATGGGCATGAATAAAAAATTGAAGCCCGACAACCAGTAACACAGAAAAAAGCAGCAGATTTAATATGATTTCCATAAGAAATAGACTGTTTTTGGAATGTGTACGTTTCATTACATTTCCTTTCCCGAAGCAGCATTGATATCCAGATAAATGCTGTGCTCCTTGTTTTGTGTGTCCGTAAAAGTAATACGGATCAGTCCGGTATGTACGACTTCGGGTACAAATCCGTGAAGCTGTACAATGGTTTGTCCGGCAGAAGGGGTAAAGGCGGCATCCTCTTTTACAAAAAGTTCTTTTAATGCTCCGTCATAATAATAGATGTAGGTAATATAAGTCTGATCATTTTGACTGTCGGTCAATGCAAGTGCAGAACCAACAGAAAAATCGACAACCGATACACCGGTGATGGTATCGGATTGATGGACTTTTTCCGTCAGATAAGATGACGCTGTCCGGATTTCGTAATTGCGATTCATGGAATCTGCTGTAAAGCGATATTGGCGTGCGCCAATCAGAATTAAAAGAATCGCTGTGATCGCAAACATTACAAAAAGCGAAACAATAAATACCGTATCGATTTTTCTTGATGAGTTTTCCAGTTGAAGCATGTCAATTCTCCGCAGATTGTTCTATGATGGTGACATCCGGACGCAAATTGCTCCCAATGTACTGATAATCAATAAAAAAATGTTCTTTGTTGTAGGTAAAACCATAGTGATCACACAAATACGAAAGATTTGGAGGATAAGAACCCTCCAGAGCATAACATTGTGTAATGCTCCGCTCCAACGCATTGCTTACGATTTCGCGCTCGTGTGCACGGTTATCAGCGGTAAGCTGCGTGGCACTCAGCGCAAATATCAGGATAACCGATAGCAGAAGCAGAATTGGAACAAATTGGATCATATGGCTTTTTTCCCGTTTTTTTATAGAAAAAAGCATAAATTCCTCCTTAGCCGATGCTGGACATAATGCCTAATAGTGGAAGTAACAGTGAAATCAGAATCAGTCCGATGAACACACATAAAATAATAACAAGTGTCGGTTCGAGCGCTGAAATCATACGATTGAGCTGATCGTCACTGTCTTTTTCATAGGCAAGGCTGATACGCTGCATGACAGCATCCATATCGCCTGTTTTATATCCGATTGCAATCCAGCTTGCATAGATCTGCGAAAATACGCCGGATTGTAAAAGTGCCCGGTCAAATGAATCGCCATTTTTCATATGTTCTTTGCATAACTGGATGCGCATTTGCATATGTGGGTTATTTACCAGTGCTTCTGCCAGTTCCAGGCCACGGTCGGTATCCAGACCACTGACAAGAGCAAGATACATGCAGTTGGCAAAGCGGCTGGCGGCAATCGTCAAGGCATATTTTTTCCCCTGAAAAAGTACACGGCCGATGTCGGTCTGGTATATGAGGAGACCGAAAACAAAAAGCACGACAAAAGCAATCACAAATACGATCATATAGCGGTTGATCAGATTGCTGATACGCATCAGCATACGGGCAAAGCCGGTAAGCTCACTTCCTAGTTCTGCATAAATCTGTGAAAAAACAGGAAGAACTTTGGCAATGAGAACGAGAATGACAGCAATCATCATAACCGTCATGATCAGCGGGTAGGTAATTGCTTTTTGAATGCCATTGCGGATTTCCGCTTCACGTTCGTAGTATTTACTCAGGGAACTGAGAACTTCTTCCAACCTTCCGGTAGCCTCTCCGAGTTCAATCATATGTATCATATATTCCGGAAAACGCCCGGTGGCGCGCAGAGCTTCATGCATCTGGGAGCCTTTTTCCATGGGCTGGTAAATCTGGTCAAATAGAGCAGCAGTCTCTTCATCGGCGGCCTCATCGCGCAGAATCGAAATTCCGTAGTAAGTCGGGAGACCGGCATTGACCACAAGGGCAATCTGCTGACAAAAGACAGCAATCTCGGTCTGGGTTAATTGTTTGTTACGGTGTGACATAATTTCCTCCTTAATGGAAATGTTTAATATACATATTTAAGCTGGTAATTGTTCTGGTCGGCTACGAATTTTTCCGGAGACTTACTTGTGGAGGCATAGGTAGGATCCATGAGAGTCCAGGAAGTTCCATTAAATTCGATAATACCGTTTACCCAGCCGATATCTTTGATATAGGTGCTGATCCATGCGTGGTAATTCTCTCCGGCATAGCCAATCTCAAGCCGGGTAGGAATTCGCTGACTGCGAAGCATGGTCGTCATGACAGAAGCGTAATCAAAGCAGATGCCGGTCTGTGTTTTAAAAATTTCATCCACATCTGGTAAATATCCGCTTGCAACATTGGCGGCTTTGTCATAATCGTAGGTATAATTGTCTATAATATAATTATATATGCTGGAAACCACATCTAAATCACTGGTAGCAGAAGCTGCAAGCTGGGAAGCTTTTGCAACAGCCGGTGAGTCGGAAGTAAAATGCACATACTGATTCGGATAAAGAAATGGACCGAACGTATTGCTGATTTTGACTGTTATCTGTTGGGACAAGGCTGTCGCATACTGTGTGCCGGACACATTTTCAAAAACAGTGATCGTGTAATCCCCGTCTCCGGCCGTCAGTGGAAAGACTTCGTAATCCCCATGCAGGTTGTAAGTATAGGTTATGGCATCCGGTCCGGTAATCTGTAGTTTGACTTTTGGATTCGTTCCGGTGTAATTGACCATAACATACCCTTCTGCAACATTACTTGCATCGATTGTGGATACATCGCATGTATAGGTGTCTTTGCCGTCAGCAGATGGCGTCAGGACCTCTGGTGTATTGTCACGGGTCGCAGATGACGTATCTGGTGAATCATTCTTATTCGCAGATGGCGAGGATGGCGGCTTGGAAGGGGAGGTCTGATCCCCACTGCAGCCAATTAGAATCAGACAAAGACCAAGAAAAAGCAGCAGAGAAATTCTGCGCGAATATCTGGGTGTCATGTTATACTCCTAATGAATGTTAAGATCTATCTTCTTATTACTTATTATAAGGGATTATTACCTAAATGAAAACGAA
Source organism: uncultured Lachnobacterium sp. (assembly GCA_900552085.1). Taxonomy (GTDB): domain Bacteria; phylum Bacillota; class Clostridia; order Lachnospirales; family Lachnospiraceae; genus Roseburia. The sequence continues at coordinate 4,510 of URYB01000028.1, read as the reverse complement.
AATTTGCTTACATTTGGAAAAGATGTAAAAAAATAAAAAAAAGTTGAAATGTAAAGATGGATATGCTATACTCGAGTAAGCGTGAGTTTTGAATTAGGAGGTGGAAATCGTGGCCGTTTTAAAAACGATTTTAACAGTGGTATTTATTATATTAAGCATTGTCATTACAGTAACAATCTTGATGCAGGAAGGTAAGTCAGCCGGACTTGGTGCAATCGCAGGAGCTGCTGATACTTACTGGGGTAAGAATAAGGGACGTTCCATGGAAGGAATGTTAGTAAAACTTACAAGAATTGGAGTTATCTTATTCTTAGTCATTGGAATGGTACTTAATATGGGTATCTGGTAAAGAGATGGACTGTCGATGAATGTCGGCGGTCTTTTTTTCTGTTTCTTTACAGGGAGGAATCCACATAAGAAAGGAGGAAGGAAATGTCTGATAAAAAATACGAACAAAGAAAGAAAATGATATATGATTTCATGTGCGACAGTATGTATGTCCCGATGAAAATCAAGGAACTTGCAATTGTTCTTGGTGTAAAAAAGGAACAGCGTCCACAGTTGGAACAGATTCTGGATGAGCTCATGGCAGAAGGCAAAATTGAACGTTCTAAGAGAGGAAAGTTCAGTAAATCCGAAGTGAAAAAAATTACAGGTACATTCCTTGCACATCCCAAGGGATTTGGCTTTGTGTCGATCGAAGGAGAGCCGGATGATATTTTTATTCCGGAGGCAGATACCAATGGCGCAATGCATATGGATCTTGTTGAGGTATCCGTTTCCCCGGTAACAACCGGAAAGCGCAAGGAGGGAAAAGTATTAAATATTCTCGAACGCGGAATGAAACAGGTGGTATGTACCTACGAGCAGAGTAAGACGTTTGGCTTTGCAGTACCGGATAATCCAAAGTTCGGTTCGGACATTTTTATCCCACAGGAGCGTTCCAAGGGCGCTGTCAGCGGACATAAAGTCGTAGTTGAGATTACAAGTTATGGAAAAAAGGACCGAAAGCCCGAAGGAAAAGTGGTAGAAATTCTTGGTCATATTAACGATCCGGGTGTGGATATTTTATCGATCGTCCGTGCATATGGTCTGCCGGTAGAATTTGAAGAAAAAATTATGAAACAGGTCGAGAATGTTGCAAAGCCCGTATCGGAAGCAGACCGGGCGGGCCGTATGGATCTCAGGGACTGGCAGATGGTTACGATTGACGGAGAAGATGCCAAGGATCTGGATGATGCGGTATCATTGACCATGGACGGAGAGAACTATATTCTTGGCGTTCACATAGCAGATGTTTCCAACTATGTGCAGGAACACAGTGCATTGGATGTCGAGGCATTGAAACGCGGCACCTCCGTCTATCTGGTTGACCGTGTGATACCTATGCTTCCACATGCATTATCAAATGGAATCTGTTCTCTGAATCAGGGAGAGGATCGTCTGGCACTCAGCTGTATTATGACGATAAATTCCAAGGGAGAGATTATTGACCACACGATTGCAGAGACGGTAATCTGTGTCAACCGCAGAATGTCCTATACGAATGTAAAGAAAATTCTGGTCGATCAGGACCCGGCTGTGATTGCAGAATACGAACCACTTGTTCCAATGTTTGAACAGATGGCGGAACTGGCATCCATTTTGCGCAAAAAGCGTATGAAGAGAGGTTCAATCGACTTTGATTTTCCGGAGACAAAGGTGATTTTGGATGAACAGGGAAATCCTGTGGATATTCGTCCGTATGACCGCAATGTTGCAACGAAACTGATCGAGGATTTTATGCTTGCAGCAAATGAGACGGTTGCAGCTGATTATTACTGGCGGGAGTTGCCATTTGTATATCGTACCCATGAAAATCCGGATACTGAAAAAATCAGCAAGCTTTCTACATTTATCAATAATTTTGGCTATTCGCTGCACATTGGAGCGGATGAAGTACATCCAAAGGAGTTACAGAAACTTTTACAGAAGATTGAGGGAACACAGGAGGAGGCTTTGATCAGCCGTCTTACGCTGCGTTCTATGAAACAGGCGAGATATACGGTGGAAGATACGGGGCATTTCGGACTGGCCGCCGATTGTTACTGTCATTTTACGTCTCCTATCCGCAGATATCCGGATCTGCAGATTCACCGGATTATCAAGGAGAGCCTTCGTGGCCGCCTGAACGAAAAGCGAATGGAACACTATGAGCATATTCTGCCGGAAGTTGCCAAGCACTCCAGCGAAATGGAACGACGGGCAGATGAGGCGGAACGAGAGACTATAAAGATGAAAAAAGTGCAGTATATGGAGGCACATGTTGGCGAGACATTCGAGGGTGTTATATCCGGTGTTACCGAATGGGGCTTTTTCGTAGAACTGCCGAATACCGTTGAAGGACTGGTACGCGTGACTTCGCTTACGGATGATTTTTACCAGTATTACGAAGATACGTATGAACTGGTCGGTGAAGTGACGAACCGCAGATACAAACTGGGACAAAAGGTATACGTTACAGTCGAACATTGCGACAGAATTCTTCGCACTATTGATTTTGTACTGGCAGACCAAACCGAGATTTTGGAAGTATCTGACGAAAATGGAGGAAATTCTTAAATCTTTCAAAATTCAACCATCAGTTTATTGCTTTTTTGAAAAAAATCATATACACTAGGTAAGACAAGATGACAAGGAGGAGGCCGGTATGGCAAAACAGGCAAGAAAGTTAATAGCCAACAACAAAAAAGTCTATCATGATTACTTCCTTGAAGAGACTTTTGAAGCCGGCATCGCTTTGGCAGGAACTGAAGTAAAATCCATGCGTATGGGCAAATGCAGTATTAAAGAGTCGTTCATTCACATCGAGAATGGAGAAGTGATTCTGTATGGTATGCATATCAGTCCTTATGAAAAAGGAAATATCTTTAATAAGGATCCGCTCAGACCGCGGAAGCTTTTGATGCACAAGAAAGAAATTCAAAAGCTAGTCGGCAAGATTGCGCAGAAAGGTTATACCATTGTTCCGGTGGAAGTATACTTCAAAGGAAGTCTTGTAAAAGTTCAGGTCGCATTGGCAAAAGGAAAGAAGCTTTATGATAAGCGTCAGGATATTGCCAAGAAGGATCAGAAGAGAGAAGCAGAAAGAGATTTCAAAGTACGAAATCTTGGTTAGAAGCTTTCCAGAGAAAACGGGAAGCAAACGTGCATGAAAAATTCGCCTGAGGGCGAAGCACGTTCGCGTAGCAATATATTTTTGCTACGCAAGGAAGAGAAGCTTTCCAGAAAAAAACGGGAAGCAAACGTGCATGAAAAATTCGCCTGGGGGCGAAGCACGTTCGCGTAGCAATACATTTTTGCTACGCAAAAATATATTGCAGGGGCTAGTAATGGTTTCGACAGGGATCATGCAGCTGGAGAAGCGAGTCGCACGGGATGCGTTAAATTCCACAATTAAAATTAAACGCTGAAGATAATTTAGCATACGCTGCCTAATGGCAGCAGTCTGACCTAGAGCACTCACACTTTAGGACCCAGGCTTCGACTATGTGAGAAACGACGCAGGCTAAGCTTTGCACCTGCGGGCGTATCATGAAGCTACTAAAGCCACAAGGATGTTTGTTTTCGTGTGGTGGAGGGAATGTTAAATAACAAACTACACTCGTAGAAGGACAGGGAATTGGTTTTTGGACACGGGTTCGACTCCCGTCTAGTCCACTAAATGAGTCTGAGGCGAACACCACGCGGATCATTTATTTCCGCGGTGTTGTGAGTTTTGTCTTTAACTGGAAAGTGTTCGCCGAGCACTAAAAAACACCCAGCAGGTGAGTCCTGCTGGGCTTTTTTGTTTTATCGTTTGTGATTATTCACGAGGCGTCGCGTCGGACGCTTCGGCTGTGAGTTGCTGGACTGCAGTGGATGCGACAGTTGCCGCCACACTGGCAGCAGTGGTCGCTGCTTCAACTGTGCGATCCGCCTCCGGCTTTTCTGTTTTATTCGCTCGGACTTCTTTCTCAATGCGAGTCTCTAACCATTTGTCAAAATCTCCATAGGTTGCCGAGATCATTGCCTTGACCTCGTCTGTGATCAATTCTCTCGCGCGTTCCGCAGCTTTTTCAAACGCAGCCTGCTGTGCTTCTTTAGTGAATGTGCCGCCACGTTTCAATGCGTCCACATACGTCTGCATGACATAGAGGACGGACTGCTCAACGGTGTCGATGGCATCCAAAACAATATCTTTGACAGTCTGGTTCTGGATGTTCTCAGCCTTGGCCTTCATGTAGGAGACCGCAACAGAGAGAAGATAGGCGATAAGTGGCAAAAGGATCAAAACGATAACGATGCCGATGATCTGGTTTATGTTCATAGTGTACCTCCTTAGCAGTGAGATAGCTGAGAAGGCTCAGCCCATCCAATACGAGCGCCGCCTTTTTTGTCAGCCACGCCGATGTAATATTTGTAAGTTTTGGAGCTCACAAGCCCGACAACGTACATTGTGGAGCCGTCTCTGTTTGCGTCGCCTCCGGAT
>URYB01000027.1 GCA_900552085.1 uncultured Lachnobacterium sp. | reverse complement strand
AAACTAATAAATCTGTAATACCTGTAATTAGAGTGTTTTTGTATGCCATGCAATAGGTCCTCCATAAATTATAATAACTATATCATGAAATATACGAATAGTAAATATTACAAAGTACAAAATATTGATTGACAAGACAAAGCGTCTATGATACGCTACAAATACAATGATACATGTAGAATTGTAAGATAAAAATTCGGCGAAACGAGGAGGTAAGATATGAGAAAAAAAATCATTTCAATTATAGTAGCTTGTATTATATTAACTACCATAGGATCTGAAAATATATTTGCAGATTCAAAAAAGATAGAAGAAAATTCAACACCAATATATGTTGGAGATGAATTTCCGACATTTACGCAAGAAGACTATGACAATAATTTTGAAGATTATTCTTATAATAAAATAAAAGTATCACTAAAAGAAAATAATAATAACATACAACGATATTCACAAGAAAAGGAATCAAACGCAGTTGGAATGGTTATGGATGAAGATACTGAAAGCCCTATTACGGATGCAACGATAAAGATTTTTGAATCTGATACAAATAAATTAGTAGCAACAGTTAATTCTGATAAAAATGGGCGGTTCCAAATAATAGGCCTTGAAGATAATGTATATGATTGGATTGTAGAAAAGAATGGATATCAAGTAGCACAATATCTGAAATATGATGTATGCAGAGGAGATATAGCTTCTATATTTAGTTTTTATTTGTCAAAAGGAACAACAATAAAAAAGATTTGTAAGAACACAAACGAACAGGACATAAGCAATTCTGGAGAAAATCTTAATGAAGCTATATATGATATACAAAGTGCGCGCTCTAGTTCATTTAGTTCAGCTCCTAAATTAAAAAAGTTTACTGTGGGAAAGCAAAAAAAACAGGTTGAACGATATCAGTATTTGTGTTATGTAGTAGCTAGTGAAGCAATGGGTTATTATCAATGCACAGCGAAAAATATGACTGACACTCAGATAAAAAATTATTATGCGGCACAAGCAGTTGCAGCTAATACAATGCTGGAATATGTATCTGCAGTAAGTCATAAGCATGCATCTGACGGATATACTATCTGCGATACAACTCATTGTCAAAGATATGACACTACAAAAACAACAAAATTTGTGATCGATGGAGTTGGTACTGTATGCTATAGAATAAACGGGGATTGGTATTCATTTATTCAGGTGTATAAAGATAATTCAAAATATAAGTATATACAAGGAATGTACTTTGCACATTGTGCTGGAAAAACAAAAACTGATTCTCAAGATCCGTCTCTCAAATCTGTTACATGTTCAGATTTAAACGGACCTCACACATCAATATCAGGACATGGTAAAGGATTGTGTCAGGAAGGTGCAGCGTATAAAGCAAAACAAGGTAAATCTTGGCAAGCAATTTTGAAATATTATTATAATTCCACAACATCATTGCTTTGCCAACATGAAAAATAAATAGAGGTTTTAATGATTATATGAACAAGACAAAAATTGTAATGATCGAATGCATTCTGTTAGCTGTCAACATTGTAGCTTGTGGTAAAACAGAAGTCGAACAGACTCCGGCATTTCCGCTTACACAGGAAAAAGTAACGCAGGAAGAAGTACCTGCCGAATTACCGGACAGTATTGTAGATTATGATACATGGACAAGAGAGACACCATGGTGCAAAATCGCAGAATCCGACGATGCTGCAATCTATGCCAACGCAGATGACAATACTTCGCTATATGTGGAATGGAATCATGCTTTTACAAAGTGTAATTGGGAAAACGGCAGGGATTTGGAATCGGATATTACGATGAAGGAGCAGGATATTGACAAAGACGGAGAAAAAGAACTGCTTGTCGTTTTACATAATGTGACAGGAAGTGGCACGGGCGAGGATGAACTGCATGTGTTGGAAACAAAAGATAAGAGCGGATTTGAGGCATACCATATACCAATGGATTCATTTTGGGACTGGGTAAAAACGGTAGCGCATGCCAATAAAACGAAAGCAGATATTGCGGATTGTCTTTTGTATACCACGGATCTGACAGAGGAAGGCATTACGGTGTGGGCAGATATTTATGATACGGATATGCAGGAACTGGGGAATATCACAGTCGACTTCGTATGGAACGAAAAAAGTTTGCAGGTGACACAGTACACTTATAAAATGTAGAAAAAAGCGGGCGAATGATTTTCCCCGCTTTTTTATGTGCGCCTTGCGGCGCACGTCACTAATTAATTTTCTGAATTTTTCTTGACTTGAACCTCGGGGTACGACTTATGATAAATACAAATATCATATATTGGTTCTTCGTATAGGAGAATCAGAGAGAGGAGTAGGACTATGAAAAAAATACTGACATTATCTTTGGCTGCATTGATGGCATTTTCTGCACCTGCAAATGTTGTATTAGCAGCACCGGATATAAAGGTAGAAGCTTTATCGGTGAATGTGAAGGCAGCAAAAGCAACCGCGGTCTCGACAGTAGAGGATTTAAAGGCGATGGAGAGCAATCCATCAGGGAATTATTATCTTGCAAAGGATATCAAATTGTCCGCAGATTTTCATCTGTTTGGGGACAGAGAGCATCCATTTAAGGGACAGCTTGATGGAAAAGGGCACAAGCTGACCGGTTATACTTACAAGAGCTCAAGCTGGGCTGAGAATGCAGGTATTTTCGGATATGCGAACGGTGCCGTATTTAAAAATATCTCTGTTACCGGTGTAGATATTAATCTTCAGGATGGTGGAACGATAGGAACATTGGTATGCAGCGCTACGAACTGTACCTTTGATCAGATCAAAACCTCCGGAAAGATCTCCGTCAAGGGGGAAGCTGCTTATATTGGCGGAATCGTACATGCGAATGATGAAAAGGCAGTGATAAAGAATTGTGTGAATGCTATCAATATCACAGTTGATGCCAGAGGAACAGCAGATATCTCGCCTTCCTGCGATGTCGGAGGAATCACAAGGATTGCATCCGGCAGTTCATCAAAGTCACTATTACAGAATTGTACCAATAAAGGAACGATCAAGGTCACTTATAAGCCGAGTGACGAATGGGGCGGAAATGAATTTACAATATCCGGTGTAGCAAATTCCTTTTATGGAAAAAAAGCAGTCAAAAATTGTAAAAATACCGGAGCAATCACCTGTACGATTGAAAAGGCAGCAGAAGGATTCGGGACAAAAGCGAATATCGCCGGTGTCATAGGAGATAGCAATAGTGGAATCGATTCCTGCTCGAATACCGGTAAGATCACATTGAACGCGAATGCATCAAATATGACCGGAATCGATGTAGCAGGCGTGGTCGGTGAAACGACCTATATCGGAACAAAGATGGTAAAATCCTTCAATACGGGAGCCATTACAGTGACAGCAAATGCACCGCGCAGCGCCGTTGTAGGAGGTGTGGCAGTAATCGTCAATGATATCACACAGTCCTATAATAAGGGAAAAGTCACTGTGAATGTGAAGTCCGGCGGCGACGCGGCTGTAGGTGGTCTGGCAGGACAGGCAACCGCAAATGTACAGAATTGCTACAATACCGGCGCGGTATCCCTGTCAGCGAAAAAATTGTCATATGTTGGTGGACTGGTTGGAAGTGCATCCGTATTCGATAAGTTTATTCGATATAATTATTCCACAGGAAAGGTGACAGGTTCTTCCAAGAAGATATTCAAGGGAGAAGTGCTCGGTTACTATACAGGTTCTTATGATGCACGAAAACGAAATGTTTTTGACAATTACTATACAGGTTCAGGAAAAGCTTACGGAGGACAGGACTTTGATTGGAAGCCTTATATCGGTACTGCGAAAAAGGTTTCTGCCATCACAGCCGGTAATTGTTCAAAATTAAGTTCAAAGTTTTGGACATATTCAAGTAAACAGAAACGAATGATCCTGAAAAATAATAAAGAGAAGTAAGATATTTTCGATAATGCCGGGGTCTGCATTGCAGTTATAAGCATACTTCTTATTCCGGTTCTGGCTGGAGTAGTACTTATTTTGCATGTGGGGATGAAACCGAGCGACGGAGACAATCAATGGGGAAAAAAGCAGGAAGCGTATGAAGTAAAACCACATATATGAGTTTTAAATTTGAAAAAAGCTGGCGAATGAGATTTCGCCGGCTTTTTTAATGTGTTATGATAAGAAAAGAGTTCGGAATGTAAGAAGGGATAAAACGACAGATATGGATACATGGAACATTCTTATTGTAGATGACGAAAAAGAAATCACGGATCTTCTGGAAGTGTACCTTTCAAGTGAGGGATACCGTGTATTTAAATTTTATTGCGGGCAGGATGCTTTGGATTGCATTGAAAGAGAACACATTGATCTGGCAATTCTGGATGTGATGTTGCCGGATGTGGACGGCTTTACGCTGTGTCGGAAGATTCGGGAGAAATATTTTTTCCCGGTGATCATGCTGACAGCTAAAATAGAAGAGACGGACAAGATCAACGGAATCATGCTTGGTGCCGATGATTATATCACGAAGCCGTTTCAGCCTTTGGAACTACTGGCAAGAGTCAAAGGCCAGTTGCGCAGGGCGAAACAATATAATCAGGCAGCAGGTGTGACACAAACAGGGGATCATCCGACAACATCAGAGCCGGGAGAAAGTGAACCGGAAAATTCCGGGGAGATTTACGATATCCGGGGACTGGAGGTAAATGTGAACACCCACACCTGCAGCTTATATGGCGAAAATCTGGAATTTACACCGATCGAATTTGAAATTCTGCGTTATCTTTGTCAGCACTTGAATGAGGCGGTCACTTCCGAAGAATTGTTTGAAAGTGTCTGGAAAGAAAAGTATTATGACAGCAACAATACGGTGTTTGTGCATATCAGCAGGATACGGGAGAAAATGCATGAAAACAGCAGAAAACCGAAGTTTATCAAGACCGTCTGGGGCATTGGATACAAATTGGAGGAGTAGAGGATGAATAAAGCAGAATTGTTGCGCCAATGGCGAAGACGATATTTTTTCCATATGTTTTTGTGCATCTGTATCCTTGCGGTAGGGTATATCGTCGGTGCATTTCTCTGCAGTCAGATCGTGTGGTATCCGGAGGATCCGGGGTATCTGATCTTTAAGTGGATGCAGGCACATGTTGTCACGATCACGTTTGTGTGCGTGTTTCTGATTGCCATTGCCGATGCGCTGCGTATGTTCGCCAAAATCGCGGATGGCATGGAAAAGGTACAGATGTCAGTTCCAAAAATGTATTCCGATAAAAATGAGCTGATCGAACTTCCGAAGCAGTTTACCGAGCTGGAGCGGCAGATGAATCAGGTGCGGTTGCAGAATTATACAAATGCGCAGGCGGCCAAAGAAGCAAATCAGCGCAAAAACGATATGATCATGTATATGGCACATGACTTGAAGACACCGCTCACTTCGGTGATCGGATATCTGACACTTGTCAGTCAGGAGTCGGATATACCGGAGGATGCCCGGAAAAAATACATTGATATTGCATTGAAAAAAGCGCTGCATTTAGAGGACTTAATCAATGAATTTTTCGACATAACCAGATTTAATTTTACCCATATGTTTCTCGAAAAGTCGAAAATCAATCTGTCCATGATGTTAGAGCAGATGGTAAGTGAATTTGCACAGGAATTCCGAAAGAAAAATCTGACGGCCAGGCTGCAGATTGAAGATCATATTGAGATGCTTTGCGATGTGGAAAAGATGGAACGTGTTTTTGATAATCTGTTGAAAAACATTGTAAATTATAGTTATCTGGATACGACGATCGAGGTTTCCATGAACAAAACACCGGAGGGCAACATCCGGATCGTCACAACAAACCACGGAAAAACAATTCCGGAAGAAATGCAGGAGCATATTTTTGAACAGTTTTTTCGTATGGATAGTTCGAGAAATTCCGATACCGGAGGTTCCGGCCTGGGACTTGCAGTAACGCGTGAGATTGTAGAACTGCATGGAGGAACGATTCGCTGCCAGAGCAGGGTGGAAGAAATTCAGTTTATTATAGAACTTCCCGGCGGACTGAAAGAAAACTGATGTGAAACGGCCGATTTAAGAAGTTTGTAAGAATTTTGACAGAATACAGTTAAGAACACCCCTTATACTTGTGGTTTACTATAAGTAAATCATTGGAAAAGGGGTATTTTTATGCAGCAGACAAGCAGAAAAAGTAAAAGAAGAAGACGGCAGAGACAGATACGGAACCGATGTATTTCATTGTTTGCCATACTGTTGCTTCTTGTTGCGCTGTTGACGCATTTATCGACAATACAAAATGTGATCGTGCGATTGGGGCAGGGGCTTGTTACGAGCCGGACTTTGGAAAAAGAGGATTATCCGCAAAGCCTCATTGACCTATATGAGAGAAATGAGGAGGCAAGACAATTTGTACTTGATTACAAAACAAAGAAAGATGATAATGCGGCGATTGATGTATCTGCGGATGTAAATGCTGGCGAGATACCGCTTTTTCTGCAGTGGGACGAGCGTTGGGGCTACCGGTCTTATGGAGGTGATTTTCTTGCTGTGACAGGATGTGGCCCGACTGCACTTTCCATGGTGTATGTGGGGCTTACCGGCGATACTTCGATGAATCCCTATGAAGTCGCAAAGCGTGCGGAAGCGGAAGGCTATTATGTGAAGGGAAGCGGCTCGGAGTGGAGCATGATGACCGGACTTGCATCGGAACTTGGTTTGTCGGCAAAAGAACTCGGACTTGACGCAGATCTGATCCGGAAAAAGCTGGAAGAAGGGCATCCGATTATCTGCATTATGGGACCGGGAGATTTTACAACGACCGGCCATTATATCGTGCTGACCGCTGTAGCATCTGACGGCAGCATTCAGGTACATGATCCAAACAGCCCAAAAAACAGCGACAGAACCTGGGATGTAGAAAAATTGATGGCGCAGACCAAAAATCTCTGGGTATATGAGAAAAATAGATGAATGTTCCGAAGGGTTGCATTTCAATAGAAACCATTCTATAATAAACAAAGTTTGTGGCCAATGAATACCACGAAAAATGTTGTAAGGGAAGTGAGTTTAATGAAATTCGACAACCAGATGCAGGAAGACATTCAGATGTCCGAAGCGTTTATTACCAGTGTATTTCTGGCATTGTCCGGTGGATTTCAGGATGCGTATACATATTTTACGAGAAATGAAGTATTCTCCAACGCACAGACCGGAAACATCGTACTCATGAGTACGCACCTGATGATGGGCGAATGGCTGGATGTACTGCGTTATCTGTTCCCGTTGCTGGCATTTGCCGGAGGTGTATTTTTTGCAGAGCGTATCCATATGTTGTTTAAATATGCCAAGCGTCTGCACTGGCGGCAGGGAATTCTGCTTATGGAAATTATCATCCTGTTTGCCGTTGGATTTATGCCGGCCAAATTAGATCTCCTCGCAACCGCACTCGTATCTTTTGCGTGCGCGATGCAGGTACAGACCTTCCGGAAAGTAAGCGGTTACTCCTATGCAAGTACCATGTGCATCGGAAATCTCCGCAGTGGAACCGAAGCTTTCACCAGCTACCTCCACACCCATGATACCGAGAAACTCAAAAAAGCACTGTACTATTTCGGAATCATCTTATTCTTCGGACTCGGCGCAGGTATCGGCGGAAACCTTTCCATCCGATATGGATTCCACATCATCTGGGTATCCAGTGGACTGCTTCTGATCAGTTTCCTACTCATGTTCGTAGAGAAAAAAGGATAATTGTTAATCATCATGTCCAGTGAGGATTTGTGCTGCCAGGTGCAGATCCATGATAGAAATTGCCAACCAGCAGAAAGAGGCACCACACTTCTTTTGAAGGAAAAATTTGCAACTGCTCCGCGGTTCCATAAACCACGCAAATGGCGAAACCGCACGAGCAGCCACAGAGCGTTCAAAATCGTTCGCGGAGTTAACTTGCAAATCTTTCCTGAAAAAGAATGTGTGGTGCCTCTTTCGTCACTCCTGCAATTCATTATATTCCGGACTGCACCCTATCGCAGCACCTTCAAATCCGAACACAAATTTTGCATAAACTTTACAAATCCATGAATGCACATTTTACACTCCCTTTTTATACTTAATCATAAATGTTGAAACAAAAACGCAGGGATACCCTGTACAAAGGAGAATAACATGGGAAAAGAAACAAAAATAACCGTCCGTGATCTGAACCTGTATTATGGTGAAAATCATGCCCTGAAAGATGTTAATATGAACATCCGGGAAAACTGCGTGACGGCTTTTATCGGACCATCCGGTTGCGGAAAGTCTACTTTTTTGAAGACCATCAACCGCATGAATGATCTGGTAGACGGTGTGCGTATCACAGGAGAGGTAAAACTGGACGATGAAGATATTTACGCAGATGGCGTGGATACAACAGTTTTGCGTAAACGTGTCGGCATGGTATTCCAGCAGCCGAATCCATTTCCGATGAGCATTTATGACAATATCGCCTATGGTCCGCGTGTGCATGGAATCAGAGATAAAGCAAAGCTGGATGCGATTGTGGAGGAAAGTTTACGTGGTGCAGCGATTTTTGATGAGGTAAAGGACCGGCTGAAGAAATCCGCACTTGGTCTTTCCGGCGGACAGCAGCAGCGTATCTGTATCGCCAGAGCACTTGCCGTACAACCGGAAGTTCTGTTGATGGATGAGCCGACCTCTGCTTTGGACCCGATCTCCACAGCAAAGATCGAAGAACTTATGGAAGACTTGAAGAAGAAATATACTGTTGTTGTAGTTACGCATAACATGCAGCAGGCAGTACGTGTGTCCGATGATACCGCCTTTTTCCTGGTTGGGGAGATGGTAGAGTTTGGAGACACCAAAACAATTTTTTCCTATCCAAAAGATAAACGGACAGAGGATTATATTACAGGGAGGTTTGGTTGATGCGATCAAAATTCGACGAACAGCTGCATCTGCTTAATCAGGAAATGATGCAGATGGGAAGCATGATTGAGGATAGTATTCAGAAAGCGATCAATGCACTGATCGATCAGAATGTAGAACTTGCAAAAAAGATTATGGACAATGATACGCAGATTGATCATGAACAGAAGAAAATTGAAAATCTGTGTTTTAATCTGTTGATGCAACAGCAGCCGGTGGCAAAGGATCTGCGTGTGATTTCAGCAGCAATGAAAATGGTAACCGATATGGAACGTATCGGAGACCATGCGGCAGATATTTCCGAGATGACCATTCTTATGTCAAAGACAAAGTACATTCCAAATCTGGAACATATCAACAGAATGGCAAGTGAGACAGTGCAGATGCTGATTCGAAGCATTGAAGCATATGTGGAAAAAGACATGAATAAGGCAGTCGATGTCATTGCCAGTGATGATGTCGTGGATGATCTGTTTGACAAAAACAAGGCGGAACTGATCGAACAGATCCAGCGGGAACCACAGAGTGCAGAGTCCGCAGCCGATATGCTGATGGTTGCAAAATACTTCGAACGTATTGGAGACCATGCAACAAATATTGCAGAATGGGTAATATTTGCATTAGATGACAAAAAGATGACAAAATAAGTGTATAAATTTTACATAGAATTTACATAACGACTCCCATACATTTTACATACATATTATATCATTCGAATGTAAAGAAATGATAAAGAGTATGTAAAACGAAAGGGAGCAGATTATGGACATATTTGGAGTTCTCACAATGATTGGCGGACTCGCCATGTTTTTGTACGGAATGAATGCGATGGGGGATGGCCTTGCAAAGCTTTCGGGTGGTAAGCTTGAACAGATATTGGAAAAGCTTACATCGAAGCGTATTATGGCCGTCCTTCTTGGCGTGGTTGTGACCGCGATCATTCAGTCATCATCCGCCACCACGGTAATGGTCGTGGGCTTTGTTAATTCAGGTATTATGCAGCTGTCGCAGGCAGTAGGAATTATCATGGGTGCCAATATTGGTACAACCGTAACTTCCTGGCTGTTGTCACTGACCGGAATTCAGGGATCAAGCATGTTTATTCAGCTTTTGAAACCATCTTCTTTTTCTCCGGTGCTGGCGGCTGTGGGTATTATCCTGACAATGACCGCAAAGGATAATAATAAGAAGAAAGATATTGGAAACATTCTTGTTGGTTTTGCAATTCTTATGTTTGGAATGGAGACCATGAGTTCCGCCGTGGAGCCACTGGCAGAAAACGCACAGTTTACAAGTATTCTGACAAAGTTTTCCAATCCGGTACTTGGTATGCTGGCAGGTTTGGTTCTTACAGCCGTCATTCAGAGTTCTTCCGCATCGGTTGGTATTTTGCAGGCGTTGTGTGTGACAGGGGCTGTCGGATACAAGACGGCAATCCCGATTATTATGGGACAGAATATCGGAACCTGTGTGACTGCAATTATCTCATCGATCGGTGCCAGCAAAAATGCAAAGCGTGCATCCATGATTCATTTGTACTTTAACCTGATTGGCACTATAATATTTATGGTAGTATTTTATGGAATCAATGCAGTTATCGGTGGATTCGCATTTTTGGATACACCGGCGAATGCAGCAGGAATCGCTGTGGTACACAGCTTGTTCAACATTGGAGCAGTGCTTCTTTTATATCCGTTTGGCAATCAGTTGGTAAAACTGGCGCAGTTTACAATTCCGGAACATGCAGATGAAAAGGAACAGAAACCGGATGAATTTGCGATCTTAGATGAGCGTTTTCTGGAGAAACCTGCATACTTATGATGGAAAACGTGTGGATAAAATCATTGCACTTGAACAGAGCGTGGATCGTTATGAAGACGCGTTGGGCACATATCTCGTGAAATTGAACAACTGCGATCTGTCGCAAAATGACAGCCGTACACTATCAATTTTGTTACATTGCATTGGCAACTTTGAGCGAATTTCCGATCATGCAGTAAATATCACGGATTCCCTGACGGAGATGAAGGAAAAAGACCTGCATTTTTCAAAGAAAGCATTAGAAGAGATGGAAGTTTTCTCAAAGGCATTGAAAGATATTGTGGAAGCCACCTGTACCGCTTTTGTGGAAGCGGATCTGGAAAAAGCCCGTCGCATCGAGCCTTTTGAACAGGTGATTGACGGACTGAGCATCGAATTCAAACAGCGGCATGTACATCGACTCAGAAAAGGAAAATGTACGATTGAACTGGGACTGATTCTGGAAGATATTATTACGAATTATGAGCGTATTTCGGATCATTGTTCCAACATCGCAGTATGCATGATCAGAGTCAACGAAGATGGCTTTGACACACATGAGTATCTGGATGTGGTAAAAGAAGAAAAAGCGCCATGGTTTGAAGAAGAATTCTATGCACTATCGAAAAAATATGCACTTCCAGAGAAAAAGAGCAAATAAAGAAGGAAGAGGAAATCGTTATGGCTTTGATTTATATTGTAGAGGATGATGAAAACATCCGGGAAATTGAAACAATTGCGTTGAAAAACAGCAACTATATGGTCTGTGCCTTTGAAAAGGCAAAGGATTTTTACAAAAAACTGGAGGACATTATGCCGGATCTGGTGCTTTTAGATGTGATGCTGCCGGATGAAAGCGGCTATGATATTGTGCGCAAGTTGCGGAAAAATCCACAGACCAAGCGTCTCCCGGTGATTATGGTGACTGCCAAGACTGCAGAGATGGATATGATCAAAGGCCTTGACGACGGGGCAGACGATTACATAAAGAAGCCTTTTTCCATTATGGAGCTGATCACGAGAGTCAAAGCATTGCTTCGCCGTACAGAGACGGAGGATGTCAAAATCCTGCAGATGGAGCATATTCTTCTGGATCATGAGCGGCATATGGTCTATGTGGACAATCAGCCGGTAGAACTTACTTTTAAGGAATACGAGCTGCTTCGTCTTCTGATGACGAACCAGAATGTTGTATTGAGCCGTGAGGTGATCATGCGCCATGTATGGGGAACGGAATTCGAAGGGGAATCCCGTACCGTGGATATGCATATCAAGACACTGCGCCAAAAGCTTGGAGATGCAGGATCGAAGATACGTACCGTCCGCAACGTGGGATATGTGATTGAATAAAAATTACACTGGATAAAAGGAGGCCCTATGAAACAGAAAATTAATGTAAGACTGATTGGAATTGCGATACTTGCTGTTTTAGCAACGCTCGTTGGCATGACATCGGTTTATTACGGGCTTTTTCAGAAGCAGGTACGCAAAGACCTGGGAATCAATGCACAGGTGCTGGCCGAGACCGGTGTATTTGACAAAGAAAGCGGGAACATTTCAAATGTCAATATCAGCATGCAGGATCTGCGTATTACCTGGATCGACACAGATGGAACCGTATTGTATGACAACGACGCGAATGCGGACAAGCTGACCAATCATTCGGACCGTCCGGAGGTACAGGATGCGATGAATAAGGGGGTCGGAGAGTGTGTGCGCAATTCGGATACAATGAAGATGAATACGTTTTATTATGCGCTTCGCCTTTCGGATGGCACGGTTCTTCGTGTGGCGACACAGGCACGGAGTATCTGGAATGTATTTTTGACGGCATTTCCACTGATCGGTCTGATTCTTGCTGTCATTATTCTGGTCTGCGTATTTCTGGCACATTATCTGACCAAACAGTTGTTGCAGCCAATCAAGACGATGGCAGAAAATATGGAGGATGTATCCAACGTTCCGGCTTATAAGGAACTGGTTCCTTTTGTCAATACGATCCGCGCCCAGCATGAGAATATTCTTATGGCCGCAAAAGTGCGGCAGGACTTTACTGCAAATGTATCACACGAGTTAAAGACTCCGCTTACTGCAATATCCGGGTACGCGGAACTGATCGAAAACCATATGGTCGATCCTGCACAGGAGACACATTTCGCAAAGGAAATCCAGCAGAATGCGAACCGTCTGTTATCTCTGATCAACGATATTATCCGCTTATCGGAGCTGGACAATGAGGAAGACGGCGTAGGTTATGAAATGATCGATCTTGACACTGTGGCACGGGACTGTGTCCAGACATTGCAGGTAAATGCGCAGAAGCGTGGTGTGCATCTGTATTACGAAGGAGAACCGTGTGAACTTCGCGCAGATCGTGACATGATGGGCGAACTGATTGACAATCTGTGTGCAAATGCAATCCGCTATAATAACGAAGGTGGAGAGGTACATGTGACCGTAAAACATGAAAATGACCGTCCGGTTCTGATTGTTGCTGACAATGGTATCGGTATTCCGTTAGATCAGCAGGAGCGTGTCTTCGAGCGTTTTTACCGCGTGGACAAAAGCCGCTCCAAACAGACCGGAGGCAACGGACTTGTACTTGCAGTTGTAAAATTCATTGTGGCATTGCATGATGCAACAATCGATCTGAAGAGTGCACCCGGAGAGGGCACTACAATGACAGTACGATTTTAAATTTGAAACGGAGGAAGTACAGTGATTGTGCTTCCCCGTTTTTTTTTGTAATGTAAGTTTCGGGGCCCGTGTCCGTGTCCGTCTCTGCATCTGTGCAGGGTGACGTCTGAAACATTTTGTGTCAGTTTTAGTGGTGGGGTGAATAATACTGTACCCGCGGGTCGCATTTGCGTCCTCGTTCTATTATAGGCATATGTAGTGCTAAGATGGACGACATAATGGGGAGCGGGTATAATAAAATTTATGAATCCCACCACTTAGACTGACTAAAAATGTTGATCGCACCCTGCACAGATGCAGAGACGGACACGGGCTTCGAAACGTAGCAATATAGAAAAACACAGACACTTGTAAAACGGCTGGTTCTGTGGCATAATCGGGGATAGGCATTGCAGACAATGCACCACAGGAGGCGATTAAAATGTATCAGGAAGTATCACAATTACTGATGTATGGAGACTTAGAGGAGGATTCCATCCTCCGTCAGATGGCAGAATTATTTGGAAAATACGAGACCGGAGAATACAACAAGACCGGCCTTGTGAGAGATATAAATACGCAGGTAAAGCGCATTTTAAAGGTAGCAACCGATTATGGATTTGATGATAATTTATGGCACAATTATCTTACATTTTTCCTCATGATGAGTGAAAATCCGTTCAGCATGACTTGCGAGAAAGTCGGTGCGAGCGAGGGAAGCGTAAACACATTGGTGGAAAATGATTTCCGCATTTTTAAGGCGTTATTTGATTATGATTTCGGACCGATTGAACGTGATCTTGGAATCAATTGCTTCAGTCAGATTTCGAATTACAAAGCAATTCATAAGAAGGACCTCATGTACAACAAAAATGTAAGTGAGAAAGTGCGCGCGTTGAGCAAAAAGCTTGAAGCTGCAAAAGATGAAAAAGAATTCTTTGATGCGATAACCGGATTCTATAAAGATTATGGTGTTGGTATGTTTGGTCTGAACAAGGCATTCCGTATCGACGATACCCCGCAGGGAAGCTTTACATTCCGCGCAATCAACAATATGGATACGGTGATGCTGGACGACCTTGTAGGATACGAAATCCAGAAGAAAAAGCTGGTGGACAATACAGAAGCTTTTGTACAGGGAAAGAAAGCCAACAATGTACTGTTGTTTGGTGACAGCGGTACTGGTAAATCCACAAGTATCAAGGCAATTGTCAATCAGTATTACAAAGACGGACTGCGCATGATTGAAATCTACAAGCATCAGTTCAAATATCTTTCTGAGATAATTGCAGATATCAAGAATCGTAACTATCGCTTTATTATTTATATGGATGACCTTTCTTTTGAAGAATTTGAGATTGAGTACAAATTCTTAAAGGCTGTCATTGAGGGTGGCGTGGAGACAAAGCCGGAGAATATTTTAATTTATGCGACTTCGAACCGCCGTCATCTGATCAAGGAGAGCTGGAATGACCGCAACGATCAGGACAACTCCAACGATCGTCATCACTCCGATACCGTGGAAGAGAAACTTTCCCTGGTCAATCGATTTGGTGTTACGATCAATTACTCAAAACCAACACAGAAAGAATACTTCGATATTGT
>URYB01000026.1 GCA_900552085.1 uncultured Lachnobacterium sp. | reverse complement strand
ATTATCTGGATATGGAGATAAGATATTATTAGTAGGAATTAATTATAGTGATGATGCGAAAAAGCTTAAAAAGCATACATGCATTATAGAGGAAATCAAATCATGCGATTGAAGAACGTTTTGATAGTAGAGAATTGCATTTAGACGCTAGGAGAGTATTGCTTTGCTGTAAAGTAAGGCAATACTCGCTACATGTCCTGTACAAATAGGGGGGATTAATGTATGTTTTTCTTGTGAAGGAGGAAATAAAAAATGGATCAACTAAAAATTGGAACTTTTATTTCTAAGTTGCGAAAGGAAAAACAATTAACACAGACGCAATTAGGAGAAATATTGGGAGTATCTCAAAAAACGGTTTCGCGTTGGGAAACAGGAAAAAATATGCCAGATATTTCTTTGTTAAAACCTCTGTCCTTAGAACTGGGAGTAAGCATATCAGAGTTACTTGAGGGAGAGAAACAGGCACAGTCGGATGGATCAAAAGAAGAATCTGTCAATCAAATTATAGAATATACGATAAAATTAAGAAAAAATAATCGAGTTTTTTGGAATGATATGAATTTTATTACTACGGTTATTTCTGTTTTAGCTGTTGTTTTATTAGGAATCGGTGTAGTGATTCAGCATTTAATGATCCCATTTCTTATTTTAGCATTGCTTTTGGTAGTGCTGGTAATTCGAATATTATTTTGTAAATGTCCGGGATGTGGAAAAACTTTGCCATATTTTATGGGAAAAGCAAGAATATGTCCACATTGTGGTCTGAATTTTGATAGAGAGGAAGAATAGAAAATGGGATTTGTTATAATGTTGGCGCTTATAATGTTAGCTGCATTTGTAATTTTAGTATATTTTATTGTGACAGGGATCAAGTTTAAAAGTTGGAAAAGGAGCATTCTGCCTTTATTGAGTTATTTGGCTGTATTGGGGATTGTGATTTTCTTTTTTTCCTGGAATGGTTATGAAAGAAAGTTAGAAACAACAGATTTATCTAATATTTATCTTGACGAATTAACAATTGGCATGGAAGCGCAAGCTGAAAATTTTACATCATATACAAAGAGTGATATATATTCTGGAGATTATAAATACAAATTTGAAGAAGTGGTTGTAGATACAGATGAACACGATGAAATCAGCTATCTGTTTGGACGGTTTGATGAAAATCTTATTAAAATAAGAATTAATGATCAACAGGTAAAGACTATAAAAGATGTGAAAAATGTTTTAGGAAATCATTTTCAGAATAAAAATTACGACAGAGAGCAGCAGCTTAAAGAATATATTTATAAAGATCATGATAATAATATTAAGGTTGAAATAATATATTCAACGGTGGATAACAAATTACAGTGGATTACAATAAAAAGACTTGGCATATAAATAGATTTATAAACGAGCGCAAAAATGGTTTTGCTGCTCGTTCTTTTTTTAGTTACATATATCATTAAAATGTGGGTAACTCATGGTACAGAAAGTTTGAGAAAATATACTTGATAATAGTACGAAATAGTACTAAACTACATAAAAGTACGAAAACGTATCATTAAAAAGGAGGAACACATGTCAAGAGATAGAATTGATCGGTTATATGAAGCAATACGCAGAGCGGATCAGGCGTATGAAGTGTGGGCAGCTACGCATGGACTTACGCTGTATGAGCTGCAGATTTATTATGAAATGATGAAAAACGAGGGAGAGGCCATTCGGCAGAAAGATTTGTGCAAGGCGCTGGATGCCCCAAAGACATCGATTAACAGTATGGTCAAGAAACGCATGCAGAGTGGCCATTTTTGCATGGATGTAAATCCAGAGAACAAGAGGGAAAAAATTATATCATTCACAAGTGAAGGCAAAAAGTTTGCAAAAGAATTGATTGAACCGCTGTTTCAGTACGAAGACGAAGCGGCAGGGATGATCAGCGAGCAGGAGATGGAGAATGCAATCCGGGTACAGAATCAATTTGCTGATATATTGTTGAAAAAGGTGGAGCAATAAGGAAGGATAAGGAAAAAAGAATTGGAGACACAAGTGAAATTAGAACATAAAGTAACCTTTCGATGGCTGCTTCTTTTTGCATTGCCAACGATCTTATCCAGCATATTTTCCTGTCTGTATACCACGGTAGATGGAATCTTTGTGGCGAGATGGGTGGATACGGATGCTTTGTCCGCAATCAATATCACGATGCCGATGATCTATCTGGCATCGGCGCTTGGAATGATGTTTGGTACCGGTGGCAATGCGTTAGTGGCAAAGAAACTGGGGGAAGGCAAACAAAGAGAAGCGCAGGAGGATTTCTCTTTGCTGATGCTGGTTGCTTTCGTCTTTAGTGTGGTGCTGGCAATCGTATGCTTTATATTTTTAAATCCATTGTGCCGGTTCCTCGGATCGGATACGGATTTGCTTTCTTATTGCAGACAGTACATGATTCCGGTATTGATTTCTGTTCCGTTTGCAGTATTTGGAATGGTCTTTCAGCTCAGCTTTATCACGGTCGGAAAAGCGGGACTCGGAGCAACTCTTTCTGTTATCGGAGGAGTACTCAACATCGTGCTGGACTGGTTGTTTATCTCGGTGTTTCAGTGGGGGCTGGCAGGCGCTGCGATTGCAACGAGTATCGGATATGCATTTCCTTCGGTGGTCGGCGTCATCTGGTTTTGTGTGAACCGGAAGCAGATCCTGCATGTGGTTCGGCCGAAATGGCGTCTTAGAACGATTATCGACAGTTGTGTGAATGGTTCTTCGGAGATGGTCAGTGTGCTGGCTTTTTCCGTTATCACGATTTTGTTCAATCGTATTTTGATGAATCTTGGAGGCTCGGACGGTGTAGCATCGTTGTCGATCATCTGGTATGCACAGGGGCTGTTCGGAGGGCTGTTCCGCGGATATATTAACGGAATCGCATCGGTTGTCAGCTACAATTTCGGTCGCAAGGATAAGGAGCAGTTAGCGAAAGTATTCCGCATCAGTGTGTGGACGCTTGGAATAACAGGAATTACGGTCATGATTCTCAGCTTTTTTGCAGGGGGAACTGTGGTTGATTTCTTTGCAAAGAATAATGAAAATGTGCAGAAGATCGCGTTGCATGGATTCCGCATTGTAGCGACCAGTTTCCAGATGCTCGCATACAATGTGTTCGGATCGGGCTGGTTTACCGCATTAAATGACGGAAAGACTTCCGCCATATTATCGTTTTGCAGAACTGTGATTTTTATGGTAATTCCGGTGCTGATCCTGCCACAGATTCTGGAGATGGATGGTGTCTGGCTTTCCATCACGGCGGGAGAGATGTTAAGCATTATTATGACCATTTATTATTTTGTAAAATACAAAGGAATGTGGAAAGTGAATAAATAAGGAACAGGAGAGATAATAATTATGAGTAAACAGATTTTGATTGTAAAAGGAAGTCCAAGAAAAAATGGAAATACATCAGCTGTGGCAGATGCATTTGCTAAGGGAGCGTCTGAAAGCGGAAATACAGTAACAGAGGTCGTATTAAAAGACAAGACCATCGGTGACTGTATGGGCTGTGGAGCATGTCAGGGAAATGGTGGAATCTGTGTTCAAAAAGATGATATGACAGAAATCTATGAAGCAATGAAGTCAGCAGATGTTATTGCACTGGCATCTCCGGTGTATTTTTATACCTGGACATCTCTGATGAAGCGGATGATTGACCGTACCTTTGCACTGGTGCCACTTTTGGAGAATAAAAAGTTTTATCTGCTCAGTGCAGGGGCAGCCACAGAAGAAAAATATATGCAGACAATGATTGACAGCTTCCGGCAGTACGTTTCATGATTTGGGGCAGGTGGAAATGAAGAGGAAGGGATTCTGTTTGCGTGTGGCACAAACGGACCTTCCGATGTGAAAACAATGCCTGCATTAGAGGAAGCATATGAGATGGGAAGAAACATATAAAATGGTTGCAGACTGGACAATGGAAGATTACAATAATTCATAGAAGTAATTGCGTAGTGGAAAAACAGGGAGTGAATAATGGAACAAAAAAAGAAGGGTGTACTCAAAAACAAATTATTTTTATATCTGACAGAATTTTTCGCCGGCATGTCCGTGATGGCAGTTGAATTAGGAGCAAGCAGATTACTTGCTCCCTATTTTAGTTCTTCGCAGATTGTCTGGACAATCATCATCGGTACGATCATGATTGCTATGGCACTTGGAAACATTTATGGTGGAAGAACAGCAGACAAATCCCCGAATCCGGACAAGTTATATGGACGGATACTGATTGCCGCAATCTGGATCGCCCTGATTCCGGTTGTGGGAAAATACATTATTATCGGGATCTCGGCGGTTTTGATTTTTTCCGTCAACAACAATTTCCTGATCATCGCAGCATTTGCAGCATGTATGGTGATTTTTGTATTTCCGCTGTTTTTACTTGGAACGGTGACGCCATCACTGGTCAAATATTCCGTAGATAGCCTTGATGATAACGGAAAAACAGTAGGAATGCTTGGTGCATTTAATACGATTGGAAGCATTATCGGAACGTTTGTTCCGACATTTGTCACGATTCCGGCCGTCGGAACTTCAATCACATTTTTAATTTTTCCCGGAATTTTGCTGGCATTGTCCATCGTATATTTCGTGAGTGAAAAGACCGGTAAGAAAAAAGTCATTGTTTCTGGTCTGATTTTTGTGTTGTGCTGCGGGCTGGGATATTCGGATTCCTTTGCTTTCTGGGAAAATAACCTGACCTATGAGGGAGAATCGGTTTACAATTATCTGCAGGTTTATGAAAATGATGAGCGCGTGGCATTGTCTACCAACGTTTTGTTTGGCGTGCAGTCTGTGTATATGAAGCAAGACGAACTTACCGGAATGTATTATGATTATGCGATGGCAGCGCCACTTATGATAAAGGATAAAAATGTGTCAGATATGGATGTATTGATCCTTGGAATGGGAACGGGCACATATGCCACGCAGTGTAATAAATATTTTGGGAACATGAATATTGAGGGTGTGGAGATTGATGAAAAAATAACACAGCTCTCCAGAAAATATTTTTCACTTTCCGATAATATTCCAGTTACAACGTATGATGGCAGGGCTTTTTTTAATGCGTCGGAAAAGAAATATGATGTGATCATGGTTGATGCTTATCAGGACATCACAATTCCGTTTCAGATGTCATCGACCGAATTTTTCAAACTTGTGAAAGACCACCTGACAGAAGATGGTGTCATGGTAGTAAACATGAATATGCGTGGCAGCAAAGAGGGAAATATCAATCAGTATCTTGCCGATACAATCGGAAGTGTATTTCAGACGGAATATACGGTGGATGTATCCGGATCTTCCAATCGGGAGTTATTCGCATCGGACAATACCGAAGTGCTTGCCAATTTAAAACAGAATACCGAAACACTTGATAACAGGGAACTCGAAAGCATGATGCAAAAAGTGCTTACGAATATTACCGGATATGAGAAAGGCAACTACATTTTAACAGATGATAAGGCACCGGTAGAACTTCTTGGAATGCAGGTTATTGATGAACTGATCAAGGATGAAGTGGCTTATTATAAAGATATTTATGACAGGGATGGAATTAAGGGATTGATTGATTCTATATAATTTTTTCTGTCTGGTTAGAAATAAAATGTAAGTACGAAAATTGGAGGGGCGTATGACAAAGGAAGAGTTTATGAAAAAAATCGAAGAGGATCAGGAGTATTCGCCGGGATGGCAGGCAATTGATGATGCTTTTGCAAAATTGTATCCGGATCAGGAACCGGATCATTTTGGAACTATTTTGACATCAAGGGCAATTTTCGGTGGGGAAGAGTATTTGGATGGATTTTCGGTATATTCTTCTCCGAAAGGATATAAGCATCTTGTGACATACGGAATGACCGTTCTTTATGGAGATGAGGAAGCTTTTGGAGGAGAATGGAATGGTTGGGGATATGAAATGACCATAAAGTTAAAAGAGCCGGACACCGAAAGTTGTAAATGGGCGATCAGCATGTTGTCGAATCTGGCAAGATACACATACACAACCGAACGTTTTTTTGAACCAAATCAGTTTGTAAAAGGGAACGGCACTTCTTTACATATAGGAGTTGAGTCAAAAATAACAGATCTTTTGCTGGTGCGCGATACAGAATTGGAAACACAGACATCTGTTTATGGTAAGACAGAATTTATTCAGCTGGTTGGAATTACACAATCGGAGATGAATGCAATCATAGAAGATCCGGATAATATTGATAAATTGATTGCTCTTATGAAAGCGGATGGTAATGAAGATCTGGTTACAGATATGAACAGAACCAAATCCTATCTGTAATGCATAGATTAACGAAAATATGTATGGATGCAGATACCAGTAGCAAAGGAGAAAATGCGCAATGGAGATCAAAAGCATATTGATTAAAGATACAACAAGAGAAGAAAGAATCCGTATCGTGCAGGAGGGATTAAACCAGTGTGGCGGAGCCTGTGATTTTTGCAATGGCTGCGATAATCTCGGTGGAGGTTCCGTGGATGCTTTTTACGAGCCTTACATCAACGGCGAAAAAGAACTGCGCGAGATCAATGAGGAGTACCGAAGTAACTCTGGAATGGTAAAGTAGGTGAGTGTATGAGACCGCCGGAGATTGAAACATCAACAGAAGAAGAAAGACGACAGTATATCAAAGATACATTTCCCTGTATCGCAGATTGCGATATGTGCGGACTCTGTACGGTTTTTCGTGGGAAAGATCCGGAACTTGCCTATGCGGATTATATCAGCGGAAAGCGGAGTTATATGGAGGTGTCAGGGGATTACCGGTAATGCATTGAAATCAAAAATATTTTATTTACAGATGTATAGATGTATGCTACATTAAAGAAAAGAACTATGATAAAACAATACAAATGTATGAATTTAAAATGATATTGTATGAATATGAGAGGAAAAAGTATGGCAAGTACGATTCAAGTCCGGGTAGATGATGAGTTAAAAATAAAATCAGATCGTCTGTTTAAAGATCTTGGTACAGATACTACAACAGCAATTAGAATGTTTCTTACGCAGGCAGTAGCAAATAATGGGTTTCCATTTGAAATAAAACGTGTTAGTTCACAGGTGGAGAATCCATATATGCCATTAACAGAAAAACAGATTATGGAGAAATTAGAAAAAGCAAGAGTGTGTGAAAAAAAGGGAGAATATCGTTCTGCCGATGACATGATTTCTGATATGAGGCAAAAATATGGTTTATAAAATTGTAGTTACCTCAGAGGCTGAAAAAGATTTTGAAGGATTTGTGAGGTATCTGTTGCTTGAAAAAAAGAGTGAACAGGCTGCAAAAAATCTAATTGATGATTTTGAAAAAACAAAATTAAATTTAGAGCATGTGGCAGAGGCGTTGAAACTGTGTGATAATACGAGATTGCGAGAATTGGGGTATCGGAGAATTAATTTTTTATCGCATAAATACTTTATGCTTTATAGAGTGGAGGGGAGTTTAGTTTTTGTAGATAATATTTTTCATGAGTTGCAAGACTATGAAAATAAGATATCATAACTTAAAATAAGGGAGTGTGATAGAGGGTGTTGGTACGTTGAGTACTAGCGCTTTCTTTATTTGATGGCAAATATTTTGTAGAAGTGAAAGGAAAATAGTAAATGATAAAAAATGGAAAGTTTTGTAAATATCATGGAAATGAATTTAAGGTAAATAGGGATAGTGACGGAAATACAATTATCCTTACTAAAAATGATAAAATAATCGATTCAACATTTATAGATAAATACGGAAGTGGTGTTTACAGTAAAAAAGTTTCATTAGAAGAAGTGGAAGAGTTGTACAGATACGCAACATATGCAGTAATAAACAATTATAAAGTTAATGTAGAAAAAGAAAATGAAGAATATTATTTTGTGGGAACAGCAGATTGTAAAGTAGCAGAAGCTCTAGGGTTACAAAGATGCGACAAATATTATTATGAGGGAAAATTCCAAAAGCACGATGTGGAGATTATAGAGGAAAAAGAGAAGATAGAATTATAGATGTAATTTTAGTTTCAAATATAAAGGAATCTGCTGGACAGTATGTAGAAGAATCTGGCGGATTGATGAAGTTGCATTTACCCCAAAAAGGGCGTATGAAAAAACTTTCGTTTTTTCATACGCTCTTTTTACTAAATTTGATATTGACACTGTGTCAGTATGACGATATTTTTTTAGAAAAACAAGTGCTGACACCATGTCAGAAAAGCTTTTGATTCATTATAATTACGAGAGGAATTATAGTATGCCAGCAGCATCAGCAGAGCGGACAAACGCCAGAAAAGAAGAAATCGTAAATGCCTGTGAAAAACTCTATCAGACTATGAGTTTTAAAGAGATTACGTTAAAAGAGATCGGGAAAGAAACCTCTTTTTCCAGAACGTCTATTTATAATTATTTCCAGACAAAAGAAGAAATTTTTCTTGCACTTTTAAAACGCGAATATGATTTATGGATTACGCAGTTAAAAGAAGAAATGGAAATGCATGATACACTGTCGGATGACGGGATTGCCGATGTGCTGGCAAAGACCTTGTGTGACCGCCGGAAGCTTTTAAAAATCATGTCGATGAACCATTACGATCTGGAAGAAAACAGCCGGATGGAACAACTGGTGGAATTTAAAGTATCCTATGGAACGGCCATGAAAATGGTCATGCAATTGCTTGAAAAATTCCGGCCGGATATGGATGAGAAAAAGAGACAGGAATTTATCTATTCGTTCTTTCCATTTATGTTTGGTATTTATCCGTATACCGTGGTAAGTGAGAAACAGAAACAGGCGATGGAAGAGGCAGGCGTAAATTATATTTACAGTTCGCTTTATGAGCTGACCTGTAATGCAGTCAGAAAAATGTTAAAAAATTAGCTGTGCAACGGCAGGAAAGCACGATTATCGTGTGGTTTTGTGCATGTGTGTAATGTGGACCGGGCAGTTACGCGGAAAATGAAAAGGAGGAAAACAACATGAAAAAGAAGAAATGGGCAAAAAAGAAACTGTAGGAGGTACACGATGGAGTATACAAAACTTGGAAAAACAGAAATAGAGGTATCAAAAGTCTGCGTCGGCTGCATGAGTTTCGGAAAAGCGGGAACGATGCATGACTGGACATTAGATGAAGCAGAAACAGAAAACGTGGTAAAAGATGCACTTTCGCTCGGAATCAATTTTTTTGACACGGCAAACGGATATTCGGCGGGAACAAGCGAGGAATATCTCGGGCGCGCACTCAAAAAGAACATTGCAAGGGACAAGGTTGTCATTGCCTCAAAAGTTTATTTCAACCCGGGCAGACTGTCCGCCGGGGCGATCCACAGGGAAATTGATGGAACTTTAAAACGTCTGGGAACCGATTATCTGGACTTGTATATCATTCACCGGTTTGATTATGAGACTCCGATCGAGGAGACGATGGAAGCCTTAAACGATCTGGTAAAGGCAGGAAAGGTGCGGGCACTTGGTGCTTCTGCAATGTACGGTTATCAGTTTTATAATATGCAGCTTGTGGCAAAAGAGCACGGCTGGGCGCGGTTTGAGGCGATGGAAAACCACTACAATCTGCTCTACCGGGAAGATGAAAGGGAACTGATTCCGATTTGTAAACAGATGGGCGTGTCCCTCATGCCATACAGCCCGCTGGCAGCCGGGCATCTGACGCGGCCACAGTGGAATACCGATACCCTGCGCAGCAAGACAGACCGTGTTGCCATGGGAAAATATGACCGCACCGAGGAACAGGATATGGAGATTGTCCAACGCGTGCACGAACTGGCATTGCAATATAACGTAAAAATGCAGCAGATTGCGCTGGCATGGCACTGGGCAAAAGGCGTCAGCGCACCGATCATAGGTGCGACCAAAGCGGCACATCTGGAGGATGCGGCGCAAGCACTGGATGTGAAACTGACACCGGAAGACATTTCCTATCTGGAGGAGCCATATGTTCCGCACCGGATTGTAGGTGCTATCGACCATAATCCGGCAGAGGGTGTGATGCTGTTGGATGAGAAGAAATGAGTGGTTGTACATATGAAAAATGTCAACCATTAGTTGCGCATCTTGTGAATATTGCAAAATCTGATTGGTAGAATAACACGATATTATCTGATAATATTGTATTTGCAACGCGGGGCAAAAATAAAAAAAGGAGAACCAATCGTATGAGTTTAGGTAAAAATCTTCAGTATTTACGTCGCCTGAGAAAAAATATGACACAAGAGGATCTGGCAGAAAAATTAAGTGTAAGCCGTCAGACGGTATCAAAATGGGAAATGGATTCAGCTTTGCCCGAGATGGAGAAGGCGATAGAACTTTGCAGAATTTTTAACTGTTCGTTAGATAATCTTTTCAGGGAAGAAATGGATAAACGAATGGACGCCTATTCAAATCTTCGTGTGGAGGAAGTGGAAGGCTTTTCTTATGTTGAACATACCGTAATAAGTAATGATCCGGAAGAGGATGCTTTATCATGGATAGATCGGTTGTCGGGAAAAAATGGTGTGACCAATCCGTGTGTGATTGGATGGGATTTTCCGAATATTTCTGTTGAGCAGATGAATGTATATCATATGCATGGTTATACGGCTGCCTGGGTTCTTCCAGTGGGAATACAACCGGAAGGACTGGAAATAAAAGTACAGCCGAAACACAGATATGCGGCAGTTCATGTGGAGACCCCTTTTGAGAATCCGTTTGTTACAATACCGTCTGCATACCAGACACTTGATTCTTTTATGAGAGTGAATGGGCTGGTTCACACCGAAAGTGGAGTGATTCCATGTTATGAGACGAATGGGGAAAGCATGGACATCTATATTGCGTGTGAGTAATGGTATGTGGTATAGGGAATAAGCAATATAATTGTTTTTTTAGGAGTAATCCGTTATACTAGATGCATAGTATAGCGGATTATTTTTGTTAGAGCAAGGCTCTGTTGGGCTTACAGAAAAATCTCCAATGATATAGTAAAAAGTAAGGTTTTTCTTTCTCTTTTTATGTTGCAGTATACTTGCTGTAGGTGGAAAGTGTAATTTGATGCGTGGCAATAGATGCAGAAGTATTATTTAGCAGTATACGATGATAATAATGGTGTGGAAGTCATTATGAATATTGCTTTTGCAGATGGCTTTGGATTTTAGATATGGTTATTTTCGAAAGATGGAGGAGGCCAGATGGATTTAAGTACATTACAATCTGTTTTTGAAATTGGTGAGACAATAGGCGTTGGTAATTGGAGTACCGGAAAAAGCTGCACCGGATATGGTGAAAAACTTTATAAAGGTAGTAAGTAACCCTATGCAGTTTTCACCGACTGTGTATCTTGTGCCAGAAATTATCAAATACGATGGGACACACACAATCATTCATGTACATGTTCCTTCAAGTACGGAGGTTCATAGCTTTAAGAAGATTATCTATGACAGAGTGGACGATTCTGATGTAAAAGTGACTGCAACTGGTACAATTGCACAGATGTATATTCGTAAGCAGGGCATTTTTACAGAGAAGAAGATTTTTCCTTATGCAAAACTTGAGGACTTGAGGTTGGATTTATTACCTAAAATCAGACTTATGGCACAGAATCATGCGGGTGGAAATCATCCTTGGACTACAATGGATGATATGGAATTACTTAAGAGTGCTGGACTGTATGGACGAGATATTGTTACAGGAGATGAAGGCTTTAATCTGGCAGCTATTATGTTGCTTGGTAAAGATGATGTAATTTTAAATGTAGCTCAGGCATATGTGACTGATGCACTGGTTCGTAAGGTGAATCTGGATCGTTATGATGATAGGGAAGTTATTAAAACTAATTTGGTAGAGAGCTATGACAGACTTTTGGATTTTGGAAAGAAACATCTTCCGGATAAATTCTTTTTGGAAGATACTATAAATAAGAGTTTAAGAAATATTATTTTGCGTGAGATGGTTAGCAATATATTGATGCACAGAGAGTTTTCAAGCAGCTACACAGCAAAGTTTGTTATTGAAAAAGAACAGATGTACATTGAAAATGCATGCAGAGCAACAGGTGAGGGAAATATCACTGTCAATAATCTGGAGCCTGATCCTAAAAATCCTGTTATTGCATCGTTTTTCAGAAATATAGGATATGCAGACCAGCTTGGTTCCGGTGTGAGAAATTTATTTAAATACAGCAAGTATTATTCTGGGAAAGAGCCTGAATTTATAGAAGGCGATGTATTTAAGATAATTGTACCGTTGGATGATAGTTATTCATATGATTTAGAAATAACTGGAATCGAATCCTATAAGAAAAATAATGCCGATAAAGTCCCGAAAAGCGCCGATAAAACACCTAAAACTGCCGATAAAGTGCCTAAAACTGCCGATAAAACACAAGTAAATGCCGATAAATTATCAATACAATGCAAATTGGTCCTGGAGTTTGTTAAGAAGAAAGGAAAAATAATTTCACATCAAGCAGAGGAATTATTAAATGTTAAGCAGAGAAGAGCACGAGAAATACTAAGTAAGATGGCAGATAAAGGAATTTTGATAAAACAGGGGGCATATAAATCGACGGTTTATGTACTAAATAAAGAAAGGTAAATCAATATGATGGAATAAAACTGCGGATACCGCCTTATAACAGATAAAAGCAGAAAGTATCCGCAATCTATAGATTATTGAAAAGCATAAAAACAATAAGCGTTAAGCTTCGTCTTTTTGCAGAATCGAAACAAACCCCACATGCCGATCCATCCAGTTTCCGATGATCGCAATTCCTTTTCCCATCGTAAAAGCTGCCACAATGGTTCCGATGCCAAGTCCCATGATACATGATATGTCCGAGACAGAAGAAGGTCATACATGCGGTAATGACCAGACAGGTTACATCAAAACCGATTTTGATGCGGGCATACGGAACCTTTGTGATTTCAGATACTTCCCGCGGAAACAGATCCGTAGGGATGATCGGCAGCTTGCAACGGTTCGAAAGCGCAATTCCAAAACAGATGATGATGTAACTTAATACAAAATAGAGAATGCGAAGCGGTATATTCAGCGGCAGTCGTGTGATCCAGAGTTCATGCAGATCCATCATCTCTCCAAATGCAAATCCAACAACAAAACTAAACAGATAGGACGGGACAAATTTTTTCCGCATTATCATAAGAATGCAGATTAAAAGTCCCTGAAACAGATAGGTCCATGTGCCAAGTGTCAGTTTCGGGAATACCTGCTGAAAGGCGTAAGGGACACTCGAAATCGCGGAGATTCCGGATCCGGACTGCAGCATGAGAAGGACACCAAGACTGTTGATGATTACGGCAAGGACAAGTGCGGCCTCACCACGCAAGATTTTTTTCTTTTGATTCATTGTTATAACTCTCTTTTCCGATAGATTTTGTGTGCATTGCACGCGATTGCGATTATAGTACTTTTTTCATATCTTTTCAAGATATTTGACAAAAATAGGTGGAAAACCATAGTAAAATATGATAAAATAATCTCAATAGCTAACAGAAAACTATGCAAAATGCATAAGAAGAGGTGGGCTATGGATTTGATTTACACAAATGAGGCATGTACAGGCTGCAATAAGTGTGTACGTGCATGTCCGGTGCTCACCGCGAATGTCGCGACCGAAGCCGGAAAAGTAATGGTGGATAGCGAAAAGTGCATTGCCTGTGGAGCATGCTTTGATGCATGTCCGCATGAAGCAAGAGATTATTTTGATGATACGGAACGTTTCTTTGCGGATTTATCGCAGGGAAAAAAGATATCAGTAATTCTTGCTCCGGCTTTCCTTGCAAACTATCCAAAGGAATATCAGAAGGTTCTGGGATATTGAAAAAGAAGGGAGTCAATCATATTTGCAGCGTTTCCTTTGGTGCGGATATTACAACCTGGGGGTACCTGAAATATATCACAGAGCATAATTTTACCGGGGGCATTTCGCAGCCATGTCCGGCGGTTGTTACTTATGTGGAAAAATACATTCCGGAATTGATTCCGCGGCTCGTTCCGGTACACAGTCCGATGATGTGTACGGCAATCTATATGAAGAAATATATGCAGGTCAGTGATTCGATTGCATTTATCAGTCCGTGTATTGCAAAGAAACTCGAGATTACAGACAAGAACTGTGGTGGATATGTATCATACAATGTAACATTCGAAAAACTGATGAAAGTAATCGGAAAAGAGTATGAAAGCTGCGAACCTTACACGGACGAGCTGGAGTACGGTATGGGTTCTCTGTATCCGATGCCGGGAGGACTTCGCGAAAATGTGGAGCATTTTCTTGGCAAGGAACAGGTTGTGCGTCAGGTAGAAGGAGAGCATGAGGCGTATAAGTATCTTCGTACCTATGCAACGCGTATTCAGAAACAGTAGCAGCTTCCGTTCATGGTAGATATTTTAAACTGTGGGAAAGGCTGTCTCTATGGTACGGCAACAGAACCGGAACGGAACACCGATGATGTAATGCTTACCATGGCAAAAATGAGAAACACCAGGAACATAGAAACGACGCAAAAAGGACGCTTTGGAAAGAAACATAAGAGTAAGAGTCCGTGGGCAGAAGAACTGCTCCCACAGGAACGTCTGAAGAATTTTATGGAAGCATTTTCGAATCTGAATCTGGATGATTTTATCCGTCATTATACATCCAAGCAGGTACAGATCGAAGAACCTTCCGAACAGTATGTAAACGAAATGTATGAAAGCATGAACAAGGATACCTATGAGGAACAGCACAGAGATTGTGAATCCTGTGGATATTCATCCTGCAAAAATATGGTTCGTGCAATTTACAATGGTGTTAATATCCGGGAAAACTGTGTGCACTATGTGCGCAGTCTTGCCGAAGAGGAAATGAAAAAGCTCGAAGAAATCCGTGTCAGAGAGCAGGAAGAGCAGGCGATACATCAGGAAAAACTGAGGCTTCGTGCATAATCGTGGATGACTATAGCACCCAGCCTTCATTGCCCGGCT
>URYB01000025.1 GCA_900552085.1 uncultured Lachnobacterium sp. | reverse complement strand
TGGCTAAAACTAGTTATGTGATAAGGATAAGGCTCTGCAGACTGTGAATAGTAACGCAGTATTATCAGGACAAGATATCGGAAAATCGGGACTGGGTTATGGTTGGTATTTATGCGGATGAAGCGATTACCGGAACAAAGGTCGATAAGCGTGAGCAGTTCCAACGCATGATTCAGGACTGTATGGATGGGAAAATTGATGTGATTATGACAAAGTCTGTATCACGATTTTCCAGAAATACAGTTGATATCCTGCAGTATGTGCGCCTTTTAAAGGAAAGAGGCATTGCAGTTATCTTTGAAAAGGAAAATATCAACACCATGACGGAGCAGGGCGAAATGATGCTTACCCTCATGGGAACACTGGCTCAGAATGAAGTGGAATCCACATCCAAGAATGTGAAGATGGGCATTAAGATGAAAATGAAGCGTGGAGAGCTGATGGGCTTTAACGGTTGTCTTGGTTATGATTATCACCCGGAAGATAAGACCATTACTGTAAATGAAGCGGAGGCGGAAACCGTGCGACTGATTTTTGAATTGTATTTGCAGGGATATGGCACGTATACCATTGCAAGACGGCTGGAGGCACTTGGAAAAGTAAATAAAAAGGGCGTGGTAAAGTGGACGGACAGCGGTGTCCGAGGCATTATCAAGAACGAGAAGTACAAAGGTGACCTGCTATTGCAGAAAACCATTACCACAGATCCGATTTCCAAGAGACGTATTGAGAATTTCGGTGAGGAGGAGCAGTATTATGTCCGTGACCACCATGAGCCCATTGTAAGCAGAGAGGTGTGGGAACAGGCGAAAGAAATTCGTCTGTCACGTAATCATCAGTCGGATAAGAAGGCAGATGGAAAGAGGGAAAAGTACACGAAGAAGTATGCATTTTCCAGCATGTGTGAGTGTGGCTTCTGTGGCACAAAGCTTACAAGGCGCACCCTTCACAGCAGTTCCAAGTATGAAACACCGGTCTGGTATTGCAGAAATGCCGCTAATAAAGGAAAGCATAACTGTCCAAACAGTAAGTCGGTGCATGAGTCTATCTTGGAGAATGCGTTTCTTGAGGCATATAAGCTGTTAGCAGGAAGCTTTGATGATGTGATAGACTCCGTCATTGATACGATTGAGGGTATCAGTACGAATAATGAGGATATCGGCAGACTAAAAAAGGAACAGAAAGCTTTGGACAATCTGGAGCAGCGTAGAAAGAAGCTTACGGACTTGTATCTGGATGAAGGGATTTCCAAGGAAGCATACGATGAAAAGTATGAGGAGCTGACCGTAAAAATCCAGAAGTCAAAAGAATCTATTGCAATTCTTCAGGAGAATGTTTCCAATCAGAAGGATGTCAGCAAGAGAATGGCAAGTCTTAAGAAAGCACTTTCGGATGGCGATATTCTGGATGAGTTTGACAGAGTGGTATTTGAAAGCATTGTGGAGAAGGTTATCGTTGGAGAAACTAATGATGATGGCACGGTAGACCCGTTTAAGCTGACCTTTGTTATGAAAGGGAATGGCAACAGTGTTGTTCCGAATGCAAAGGAATGGTTCAAAGCTGAAAAAAGCACAACAAAGACCGCATAGATTGTGGTATACTATTTAAGGTAGCAAGGCATCTGCTGTTATATCAGTAGCAGGTGCCCTGATATAAAAACATTCATAAGGAGGGCTTGATTATGGCTAATCAGACTTTACCATTGAATGTTAGTGATGAGATGAAATCAGACGATGAAAGACAGAATTGTGTAGGAATGGAGAGTGGCGAAAAATTGTATTCTTCTTCATCAGACACTACTGATGAATTGTATTCTTCTTCGGAACCCGACACATGTGGAGACGGTCTGTTTGCTGTCAAGAAAAGATAAATAAAGGCTGAAAAGTGGCGTATTTCCGGGCTTTTTGCGAGGTTAGTATCATCAGAGAAGCCTTGCGGAAAGCTCGGTTTTCTTGTAGGGAAACATATCTACTTTAGGGGCTGACTGGAGAAAAATTGAGTAGCCAGAGAATAGCGGTAGGGTTTAGGCTGTGGATTAGATGTCATAGGTTGTGGCACTGGGATTGTTGTCAGAACCGACCGCAGTTTAAGCCACTCGATATTAAGAGGCAGACTTGGCAGTGAAATAGATGTTATAGAAGGAGCGGTAGAGATCTCTGAATATTTGTATCGTCTGAGGAAACTTGAACTTATGTATGATGGAAAAATTTCTATTATGGTTCAGGAAAGAGTAAAATGGCCGAAGAAGATAGGCCGCAATGAATTGTGTCCGTGCGGAAGCGGAAAGAAGTATAAGCGTTGTCACGGACGATGAGAGTATGTAGAAATTAGTTTATTATAGAGTAATTTGTTGGGGAAGGAGGCCTCCTATTTGAAAAAGAAAAAAGATGAAATAACCATCCGTTCTAGCGCAGCAGAATACTTAACCTATATTGCCTCTATTGGTGATCAGCAGGACAGCATTGAGATGCGCTATGAGGATGAGAATATATGGCTGACACAGAAGATGATGGCCACATTGTATGACGTTGGTTTGCCAACGATAAATGAACATATTAAAAAGATTTATGCAGATAGTGAATTAGAAGAGTCTGCAACTATTCGGAATTTCCGAATAGTTCAAACCGAAGGTTCCCGTCAGGTAACTCGTGATACAAAGCATTATAATCTTCAAATGATTATTGCGGTCGGATTCAAGGTTAATAATGAGCGAGCGGTGCAGTTCCGCAAGTGGGCCAATGGTATCGTGAAAGACTACACCATCAAAGGATGGGTCATGGATGACGAACGTCTGAAAAATGGTGGATCTGTGCTTACAGTAGAATACTTCGACCGTTTGCTTGAGCAGATTCGTGAAATTCGTCTCTCTGAGCGTAGATTTTATCAGAAGATAACGGACATCTATGCAGAGGAAATATTAAAAATCTATGGAGAGAAGGACTTAGAGGGGGTGTAAAGGATATGGCTTTTGACTACAAGAAGGAATATAAAGAATTTTATATGCCGAAAGGCACACCGTCTATCGTAACTGTTCCGAAAATGAACTATATAGCGGTAAGGGGAAGCGGCAATCCAAATGATGCAGACGGAGAATACAAGCAGGCTATCGGACTTCTGTATGGAATTGCATTTACGATTAAAATGAGCAAAAAGGAAGATCATCAGATGGATGGATATTTCGATTATGTCGTGCCACCATTAGAGGGATTCTGGTGGCAGGATGGAGTATCCGGAATTGATTATGCTTGTAAGGAAGATTTTAAGTGGATCTCTGTTATTCGCTTGCCGGATTTTGTTACCAGGGAAGATTTCGACTGGGCTGTCAGGAAAGCTACGGCAAAGAAAAAGCAGGATTTTTCTAAGGCTGAGTTTTTTTCCTATGAGGAAGGCTTATGTGTACAGTGTATGCATATCGGAGCGTATGACGATGAGCCTGTTACGGTAGATGCAATGCACAGGTTTATGGAAGAACAGGGATACACATTGGATATAACGGATCGGAGAATGCACCACGAGATTTATCTGAGCGATGCGAGGAGGGTAGCGCCGGAGAAGTTGAATACTGTAATCAGGCATCCGATAAAGAGAGCCTAAGGGTGTGGAGGAAAATAATATGGCATCAACAAAAGAGTATTTGGATTTTGTTATGGAACAATTATCAGGACTGGATGAACTCAGTAGCAGGGCAATGATGGGCGAATACATCCTTTATTACCGTGGAAGGATTTTTGGTGGAATATATGATGACAGACTTTTGGTGAAGCCGGTCACGATGGCATTGAGGCTAATACCGGATGCTGAGATGGAACTGCCGTATGATGGTGCTAAAGAAATGATTTTGGTTGATAATGTAGATGATCGGCAGTTTTTGTGTGAACTGGTTGAGAGTATGTGGGAAGAATTGCCGGAAAAGAAAAAGAAGAATATACAGTAAGAACTAAGACTTGACAAAATAGAACAAATATTCTGTATTTGACAGCAGAGATTCTATACCCAGAAACAGAAAATGTGAATGCACAAATGAAGCTCAATCCCTCGTGGTTTGGGCTTTTTCTAATTTTGATAGAAACTTGAGAACAATAATTTTCAAAAAGTCCTATGAGAATTGCGGACTATTTTTTGACCACAAAATGGATGGAGGATATTTATGAGGAGTAAAATGGGAAGGACAATTAAAGAAAACCTAATTCCACCCAAACTTACACCAGCACAAGTGGCGTTTACTTATGCTGACGAAGTGGCAGAATGAGAGTGATCGGTACTGGCAAAATTCGACACTACATGATATAATATTT
Source organism: uncultured Lachnobacterium sp. (assembly GCA_900552085.1). Taxonomy (GTDB): domain Bacteria; phylum Bacillota; class Clostridia; order Lachnospirales; family Lachnospiraceae; genus Roseburia. The sequence goes on along the minus strand of URYB01000025.1, from coordinate 10,779 downwards.
TTCAGTCAGATTAGAGCAGTAGGGATAGTCTTGCGGTTGTCCTTTCTGGAAACAGAAAGGAGGTCGGTATGGATACTTTAGAAGTGCTTCCAATTTTACTGGTTGTATTTGCAGCCTTGACATACATAGACAATAAACATAACCGCAAATAAACGGAAAGGCTATCCTCTACGCCAATAGGGGATAGCCTGTAATCCGTTAATAAACTTAACGCTTTATAAGTTTCCGATTGTGCAACCGTTGGACACTCCAATATCCTTCGGTTTTCTAATCTGATTATAAACCAGCCTTGCAGATTTTGCAAGAGGTTTGAGTAGGGGGTGCCTTGTGCACCTCCATTTTTTTGCACATTTTACAGATGGGGAGTATCCTTCTTTTTCAAAATCCTTAATGCGATATGATAGGAGAGGCTCGATTTGTATTGCTCCGCATATTTGATGATTTTTGCAAGGTCTTTGATACGGTGTTTCAATTTCACAACACTCTGCTTGGCAGACTTTCCGGTTTCAGTTTTGACAGAAATACAGTTGAGTTTTTGGCTGTTTGGGAAAAACTTCATAATACGGATTTTAACCGTGTGCAATTCGAGGCGGTTAGAAGTGAGGCAGGATTAAACACACAAATGCTATTTTATTTCCTTTAACTTAATGCCATTGACCTCATGGTCTGGGCAATTTTTCTATTAGAAAAGTTTTTTAACAACCCCCTTTTTCTGTGAAACAGGAGAGCGGATGGTTGCATTAAAATGCTTGAGATGGTATAAAAGAAATAGAGAAGTTTTGCAATAATTCGGACTCTGTCAGCAGAGTCCTTTTGCATATTCGGAGGGTGTTTTACAACATGAAAAAAGTATTGATTTTAAAATCTATGCGACCACACAGGCAGCACAGGCGTACCAGATTGCAATGGAAAAGAATGTGGATATTTCACAAAACCATATGAAAAAGAAAAGATGATAAGTCTGCTGGAAGAGGCTTTACAGTTTGAACAGCACAGAGAAGATAACAAAAATATTTATTTTAAAAAGGACGTCATTTTCTTCGCAAAGAAGATGCAGGATATTGTATACATAAAAAGCAGTGCAGGAAAAATGCTGGTTAAAACGGTCAGGGATTCGCTGGAAATCAGTTACAAATCCAATAGTCAGGTACTTCGTGAACTCGATTCAGAAAATTTTATTAAGTGCAATCGTGCAGTTGTCGTGAACAAATCGTTTATTGCGTCTGTAGATAGCACGAATCGTTATATTACGCTGAAGGATGGATATGGAACTCTGGAGATTGGAACGATCATGAAAAAAGAGTTTATGAAGGAGATTTTTAAATGAGTACGCTGCTTAAAATCATATGGTATTGTTCTCTGGTATATATTCCGGAAACCATAGGGCTTTTACTTCTGATCTCCACAGGAGTACAGAAAAAATTCCGTCTGGATAAAGCGACAGGATGTTTACTTGTATTTGCAACCGGTATGTACATCATAAGTAATTTTGAACATATGGAGATTCTTTTTTATCTGTGGAATTATCTGTTGCTGTATCTTATGTATTATTTTTACACCTATTATTATGCCAAAAAATTTAAGACTGCAATCTATGTGGTTATGGCAATGTATTTTGGTGCCTTTACCATAGAACTCATGCTGATGGCAATATTATCCCTGATCGCAAAATGCGGTATTGGTGCCAATAACCTGATTCCGCAATATATGGTGGCAATCGGAAGTATAGGTACCTTTTTTATCTGCTGGCTGATTTACAAACAAAATAAGGCATTTCGGATGCTGTGCTATGTGTTTGAAAAGAATCGCATGCTCGGGTATGTTGTAATTGTTGCGGGAAGTCTGTGCATTCTTGGAAACTGTATTTTCCATATGCGTGATGTATTAACGGATGCGGAATCCCTTTTGTTCATCAGCTTTGCGGCTCTGTTTCTGATTGCGATGGCGAAGTGGAAGCGGTTGAGTCACTTGAGACAAAGCATATTGGAGTGGTACTGGAGCAGGAAGAAGAGAAATTGAAATTGTCCGTTGAAAACATCAGTCCTTTTATTCCGAGCGAGCAGGTTGCAGGCTTTTTCCAGCGTGGCAGCAGTTCCAAGGGAAAAGACCGTGGGATTGGACTTGCAAAACTTCAGAAAATGGTAGAAAAATCCGTGGGAAGAATTATTGCACAGAATATCGAAAAAGAAGGACAGAACTGGCTGCTGATGCAGGTGGTTTTGCCTTTTAAGGGGGAGAAGTAAATGGACATCAAAATATACACATTAACACACAAAAAATTTGAGGTTCCGCCGGATCCGCTGTATGTTCCATTACAGGTAGGGCGTGAAGGAAAAGAGGATCTGGGGTATCTTTGTGATAATACCGGGGAGAATATTTCCGGTTTGAATTGTTATTACAGTGAATTGACAGGCCTGTACTGGATCTGGAAGAACGATCACGAGGCAGAATATGTGGGAACCTGTCATTACCGGAGATACCTTTTGAATGAACAGGAAAAGATTTTTACAAAAAGAGAACTGGAAGAGAAACTGCAGTCATATGATCTGATAACGACAAGACGTGTACTTCTGAATAATTCCTATCACTATGGATTTTCTGCAAATCACAATATTCATGCGCTTGATGTCACAGGTGAGGTGATAAAAGAAAAATATCCAGCGTACTATGATACGTTTGTGCGTCTGGTAAATGGACCGGAAACGTACTTTGGCAATATGTTTGTTACATCAAAGAAACATTTTGATGATTATTGCAGCTGGCTGTTTGGTATCTTTTTTGAGGTACAGAAACGGATCGACCTTGAGACGGACGCGGATGAATATCACAGAAGAGTATTTGGATTCATTTCGGAATTTCTTCTTCTGGTGTGGGCAACGGTCAATCAGCTTCGCGTATTTGAATGCAAAGTGGGAATGATCGGGGAAAAAGCAGAGACGCGCGAGTTGAAAGAGCAGATAGCCGTATATCTGGAAAAAAGAGATGTTGCGGGAGCAAAAAAATATTTTATGGATTGCCTGAGAAAGCGCCCGGATGTTTTGATGGAAGCTTCGGATATTACCGGGGAGCTGCGCCTTTGCATGCAGATCATTGGAACAGCGGATCAGGAATTGCAGCTGACAGGGCACTCCTTTTTGGAAAGAGTATGCAGCCTGCCGGTGCTGATCAAAGAATTTTCCGGCCTGAATCAAATCGTTGGACGTTGCCGTCTGGGGCAGGAAAGCGAAGAAGATGCTGCATTTATTAAGAAATATGGGATCAGCCGCATTGCAGCAGAAGTGGCGGTATGTATTCTTCCGATGGACGAAAAAGAAAAGGATACACTATTGCAGAAAATAAAGGAGCATTATTTTGCATAATTGCCGGGCGAGATGCCGGTTTGTGCGGTGAATGCCTTATAGAAATTGGAATATGTGGAAAATCCGCATTTTTCGCATACAATTTGAGGAGAAATACCGCTTCCAAGATATTCTTTTGCAAGATTGATCTTTTTCATTAATATATACTGGTGAATGGTCGTTTGCGTATATTCTTTGAAGCGATGCGACAAATAGTATTTGGATACATAAAACTTTTCTGCCAGATCATCCAGAGATGGTGCATGTACAACATTCTGATTGATATAAGCGATGACATCCCGAATAAATTCCGGATTTTTTTCTGAAATCTGTTCCTGCTTTGTGAGTGCCAGACGGATGGTGTTTAAAAGCAGGACCATATAGCTGTCCGCCAGATAGGTGGAAAACTTGTGCGAATCCGAAAACTGAACAAGAAGCGCATCAAAAAGAAAAGTGATGCCGGGTGTTTGCAATCATCCGGAGAAAAGGAGCTGAATTGATGGAAAAGTATATGCAGGAATATATGGATAAACTGGTTACCGCAGAACAGATGATTTATGACCGGTTCCGGGACAGAGAGTTGCTGAATGGACAGTGGCATTACGCGGTCGATCAATACGACAGTTGCATCCGGCAGAAATGGTTTCACGAAAATTATTATGATGACAATGGAAATACCCTGCCGGTTGATTTTTCATTTGACGAATGGGAGATCATGCAGCTTCCGTGTTGCTGGAATAATTTTGACCGCCTGTTTCAATTGTATGATGGTGCAATGATCTTTACGAGAAAATTCTTATATGCGGCACAGAAAGAAAATGTAAAAGTTTTTTTGAAAATTGGTGCAGCGAATTATATGTGCAGGGTTTTTCTGAATAAAAAATATGTAGGAATGCACAGAGGCGGTTCAACGCCATGTTATTTTGATATTTCAGAATATCTGGAACATGAAAACCGGATCATGATTCAGGTGGATAATACAAGGCGTTATGACCAGGTACCGGCGCTCGATACCGACTGGTTCAATTACGGCGGCGTTTATCGGGATATTGAACTGATACGTGTTCCACAAATTCACATCAAAGAGTTTCAGATCGCTTTGAAGCCGGATGGAAATTTTCATACGATATATGGAAATATAAGACTGTCGGAAAAAGTCAATGATGAAGCACAACTTCATATAGAAGAGCTACATATTTGCCAGAATATCAGTATCCGGGATGGATATGGCGCATTTTCCTTTGAGGCAGCGCCACAACTGTGGTCACCCGAAAATCCAAAATTGTATGATGTGACGGTAGCATGTCTGACACATCAGATAAGGGATCGTGTGGGATTCCGCGAGATTCGCGTGGAAGGCATGGATATTCTGCTCAATGGTCAGCCGGTGTTCTTAAGAGGCATCAGCTGTCATGAGGAAAGTGTGTCGAATGGAAAGGCACTTACGGATGAAGAGCGCATAGAAAACATTCAACTGGCAAAAGAGCTGGGCTGCAATTTCATGCGCGTTGCACATTATCCACACAACGAGAGAATGGCACAACTGGCAGATGAACTTGGAATGCTTTTGTGGGAAGAAGTACCGGTATACTGGATCATTGATTTTGCATCCGAAGACACTTATCAGGATGCCGAAAATCAGTTAAAAGAATTGATTCACAGAGATTATAACCGTGCCAGTGTGATTATATGGTCAGTGGGAAATGAAAATCAGGATACCGATGCCCGTCTGAAATTTATGGGAAGTCTTGCACAATGTGCACACAAAATGGATGCAACGCGGGCGGTATCAGCGGCGTGCCTTGTCAATTATGAAAAGAATGCAATCGAGGATCGGCTGGAGGACTATCTGGACATTATTGGACTTAATGAATATTGTGGATGGTATACGGCAGACTGGAACCGGTTCCCAGAATTATTTGAAAACAGTAAACCGCAAAAACCAGTGATCATCACGGAGTTTGGAGCCGATGCGCTGGCGAATGAGCACGGTACTTATCTGGACAAAAGCACAGAGGAATGTCAGGCATATGTCTATGAACGACAGACGGCACTGATAGAAAAGACAGATTATATCAAAGGCATGACACCTTGAATTTTGTATGACTTCCGGTGTCCGAGAAGAACTTCAGTAAAGCAGCGGTATTACAATACCAAGGGGCTGCTTTCCGCAGACAAGAAGCATAAAAAGTTAGCATTTGAAGTTCTGCAGAAGTTTTATCAAAAAAAGAAAACACAGGAATAATACCTGAAATACGCACAAAAAGGAAAGCAGCTGTTTTGACAGAATGCTTTCTTTTTTTGTGGTAAAATTAACTAAATAATGTTATAATTTACTTAACAAAATCACTTAATCACAGGAGGATGGAAATTTGGCCAGACATATCTTAGAAAATGAAGAAATACGTATTGAAGTAGATACACATGGTGCGGAGTTAAAGTCACTTGTCCGTAAAGATACCGGTGCAGAATATATGTGGAAAGCAGATCCGCAGTTCTGGGGACGCACATCACCGGTGCTTTTTCCGTTTGTAGGAAGTGTTAACAAAAAAGAATTTCGAACCAAAGGAAAAACATATGCCATGAATCAGCATGGCTTTGCAAGAGATATGGATTTTGAACTGGATCATCAGACAGCGGATGAGATGTGGTTCGTTCTTTCGTCAAATGAGGAGACTTTGGAAAAGTATCCTTATGCATTTGTACTGAAACTTGGATATCGCATCAGTGGCAGCAGTGTTGAGATTATCTGGCAGGTGGAAAATCCTTCGGATGAAGAACTTCCATTCTCAATTGGCGGGCATCCTGCTTTTAACTGTCCAATCGATCCGGCCAAAAAGCAGACCGATTATCAATTGCATTTTGACGTGGAGGGACCGCTTGTAAGTTCCCGTCTGGAAGATGGACTTACCGGAACCATCAAGGATACCTATCCGCTGCAGAACGGATATCTTCCATTGACGGAACAGTTGTTTGACAATGATGCGCTTATTATTGAAAAGCAGAATGTGAAGAAAGTAGAAATCTGCGACAAAGAAGGCAAGGCATATCTTACCGTAAGTATGGATGCGCCGTTGTTTGGCATCTGGTCTCCGACAGGAAAACAGGCACCGTTTGTGTGCATTGAGCCATGGTATGGACGATGTGACAGCAAAGATTTTACAGGAGATCTGAAGGAACGTGCATACGGGAACCTTCTGGAACCGGGAAAAGTCTGGAAAAAGGGATTTACCGTTACTGTATAGTGTTGGGCATTTTTGCTAATCGAAATGCGCTGTAGAATGCATAAAAAAACTTTTTTCGTTCATGTTGCACAAATAACTTAAAAAAGATTAAATTTAAGTAAAATAAGTTAAAAAACACTGTACAATTGATTTCGATTAATGCTATACTAGTGGTATGAATTGTGTAAGTTTTTCATAAAGAAAATGTTAAGAAAAGGAGAGGAATCATGAATTACAAGGAAGAATATCAGAAATGGTGTACCGATAGTTACTTTGACGAGGCAACAAAGGCAGAGCTTAAGGCGATTGAAGGGGACGAGAACGAAATCCAGGACCGCTTTTACCGTCAGCTTGAGTTCGGTACAGGTGGACTTCGTGGTGTAATCGGAGCCGGAACCAACCGTATGAACATTTATACTGTACGTCAGGCAACACAGGGACTTGCAAATTATATTATTTCTCAGAACGGACAGGAGAAAGGTGTGACAATCGCTTATGATTCCCGTATCATGTCTCCGGAATTTGCAGATGAAGCAGCACTTTGTCTGAATGCAAATGGAATTAAGGCATATGTATTTGAGAGTCTTCGCCCGACACCGGAGCTTTCTTTCGCAGTACGTGAACTCTCCTGCATCGCAGGTATTGTTATCACAGCAAGCCATAATCCTAGAGAGTACAACGGATACAAAGTATATTGGGAGGATGGTGCACAGATCACACCACCTCATGACAAGAACATCTTGGCAGAGGTTGCAAAGGTTACTTCTTTTGATCAGGTTAAGACAATGGACAAAGAGGCTGCAAAAGCAGCAGGACTGTATCAGGTAATCGGATCTGAAATTGATGACAAATATATGGAACAGTTGAAGAAACAGTCCATTCATCCGGAAATCATCAAAGCAGTTGCAAAGGAAATCAAGATTGTCTATACACCACTTCACGGAACAGGAAATCTTCCGGTTCGCCGTGTGTTAAAGGAACTCGGATTTGAGAATGTATATGTTGTACCGGAGCAGGAACTTCCAGACGGAAACTTCCCGACCGTTTCTTATCCAAACCCGGAGTCTCCGAAGGCATTTGAACTTGCACTTGCTCTTGCAAAGAAAGTGGATGCAGATATCGTTCTGGCAACTGACCCGGATGCTGACCGTCTTGGTGTATATGCAAAAGATACAAAGACAGGTGAGTATGTAAGCTTTACAGGAAATATGTCCGGAATGCTTATTGCCGAGTATATTCTTCGTGAGCGCAAAGCAAACGGAACTCTTCCGGCAAACGGCGCACTTGTTGAGACAATCGTTACAACAGATATGGCAAAAGTTATTGCAAAGGCATATGGCGTGAAACTGATCGAGGTTCTTACCGGATTTAAGTTCATCGGTGAGCAGATCAAGTTCTTCGAACAGCAGAATACATATGAGTACGTATTCGGTCTGGAAGAAAGTTACGGATGTCTTGCAGGAACCTATGCAAGAGATAAGGACGCATGTGTTGCAGTTATGATGCTTTGCGAAGTTGCTTCCTGGTGCAAATCAAAAGGAATTACTCTGTGGGATGCAATGGTTGATCTGTATGAGAAATATGGATTCTACAAAGAAGGTCTTGAGACAATGACCCTTAAGGGAATGGATGGAGCAGCTCAGATTCAGGCAATGATGACAAAGATGAGAGAGAATGCTCCAAAGAAGATCGGCGACCATGAAGTTCTTGCACTGCGTGATTATAAGAATGACGTACGCACAGATCTTGCTACTGGAAAGACAGAGCCGACAGGCCTTCCAAACAGTAACGTATTATATTATGAATTAAGTGACGGAGCATGGTGCTGTGTACGCCCATCCGGAACAGAGCCAAAGATTAAATTCTATTTTGGTGTAGTTGGTACTTCTTTGGAAGATTCTGCAGAAAAATTAGAAGCATTGAAGAACGCAATGCTTGCATATGCAGAGAACTAAAATAGAAAAATAAAACGACAGGAGACGGACTGCATGCAGAATAAAAATGTACGACCGGACTTTGCAAAACTTCCGGAAGATTCACAGTTATATCAGCCGGAGGATAAGCGGACAACGCGGGAAAAATTAAAAACAATGAATCGAAAAGAAAAAGTAGATTTCATTGTGGAATATTATGGAATCAATATTGCAGTTGTAACTATATTGATCTGCGTTGTGATAGGTCTGGTTGTACATTTTGCATTTGGAAAACAAAATGTATTGTCTGTCTATGCGGTAAATACGACGCAGGGAGACTGCCCAGGAGACGAACCGGAATTTTATGCGGACTTTCTGCAACGTAATGGAATTGATCCGGACAAAGTTGATATCAGCATCAGCGCAAACCTTAGTGTTTCTGCGGATGCACAGGATTCAGCAAGTCAGACAAATATTCAAACGATACAGACCAGACTCATGGCAAATTCGGTCGATGTGTTTCTGGCTCCGGAAGACTTCTTTGTGAGCATCGGAGAGTTTGAATATCTGGCTGATCTGAATAATTATCTTTCGTCAGATATTATGGAAAAATACAAGGATGATCTTGTGTATATTAAAGGATTGGACAGTGGAAAATCCTATCCGGTAGGCATTCGGCTGAAAGATAACAAATGGATCGAAAAAACAGGGTGGTATGAAGATGAGGTTGTAGTCGGTATTTCGGACAATGCAAAAGACGGAGATCTGGCTACGGCACTTGTTCTTGAAATACTGGGAGAAAATAAATAGTGAAGTTAAGGAGATAACAGTTTACAATGGCGATTACATACAATGAACAACTTAAAATATTTAAACTGGATACTGCGCATACAAGTTATATGATCGGGATTGTCGATGAAGAACAGTTCGTCGGACATATTTATTATGGTGCGAAAATCCGTATGCAGGATGCAAACTATCTGATGCGTACAACCGAAAATCCATTGGTACCATCTGTCAATAACAGAGAGCGCTGCTCTTTCCTGGACACATTTCCAATGGAGTATCCGGGGCATGGAGCGGGGGATTACCGCGAAGGATGCATTCGTGTAAAAACGGAATCCGGACATTCTGTAGTAGGTTTACAGTATGAAAGCTATAAGATTCTTGATGAAAAACCGGCATTAGAGGGTCTTCCGTCTTCATTTGCAGGAAAGGAAGCATGCCAGACGCTGGTGCTGACCTGCAAAGATCCGGTTTTGAATCTTGAAGTTGAACTGTTATATTCCGTTTTTGAAAAAGAAGATATTATTACGCGCAGCGTTCGCGTGATCAACCACAATGCAGATGCAATTTATCTGACAAAAGTATATTCTGCATGTATTGATATGGATGACCGTGATTATGAGTGGCTGACGTTACATGGATCATGGGCAAGAGAACGCCAGATTGAGCGGAAGAAACTGGGCTATGGAAAACAGAGTGTAGGTTCTATCCGGGGAGAATCTTCCCATCAGGAGCATCCGTTTATTGCATGGATGGATCCAAATACAACGCAGACACAGGGTGATGTATATGCGATGCATTTTGTATATTCCGGAAATTTTCAGGCGCAGATTGAAAAAAGCCAGTTTGAGTCAATCCGTGTAACGATGGGAATTAATGCGGAAGATTTCTGCTGGAAGCTTGAACAGGAAGAAAGCTTTACCGCACCGGAAGTTGTTCTGACTTTCTCAGCAGAAGGTATGGGAACGATGACACGTAATCTGCACGATTTTTATCGTGATCATATGATCCGCAGTAAATACACACATATGAAACGTCCGATTCTGATCAATAACTGGGAAGCAACCTATTTTGATTTCAATACAGAAAAATTGCTTTCTATCGCAAAGAGAGCTTCGGAACTTGGCATTGAGATGCTTGTTATGGATGACGGATGGTTCGGTCATCGTAACGATGATTCCACAAGTCTTGGAGATTGGTTTGTCAATGAAGAAAAGATTACAGGTGGTTTAAAATATCTTGTTGATGAGGTAAATAAGCTTGGCCTTAAGTTTGGTATCTGGATGGAGCCGGAAATGATTTCACCGGATTCAAAATTATATGAGCAGCATCCGGACTGGGCAATTGCCGTACCGGGACGTACCGCTACATTATCCCGTAATCAGTATGTACTTGATTTAAGCCGCAAGGAAGTACGGGATTATGTGTTTGATATGATTTCCAATATTCTGCACAGTGCAAATATTGAGTATGTAAAATGGGATATGAACCGTCCGTTATCCGCTATGGGAAGTTATG
>URYB01000024.1 GCA_900552085.1 uncultured Lachnobacterium sp. | reverse complement strand
TGGATGGCGCATGTGATGGTTACCATCTATGGTCTGGCAGCTGGAATCTTTGTTGGTTGTATCGCAGTGGCTCTGGCAGAAATTTTAAATACATTTCCGATTTTGTTTCGACGGCTGTATATCAACCGGGGATTAAGCTGGGTTATGATTGCCATGGCATTTGGAAAACTGGCAGGTTCGATGTATTATTTTTTCTGCGGATATGGTCTGCCAAAGTACTGGTAAAGAGTGTGGATTGTGGTACAATAACAGACAGTAGAACATACAAAAGAGACAGGAAAAGAGGAAATATTTATGGTAACATCCATTGCACGTCAGAGTGTAATTTTAAAATGCAATATGCAAAAATCGGTATTGCTTGGCAATTATGAATTTTATTATATCGCAGGACTTTTAAAAAAATTATTTAATGTATCGGCAGATGCAGATATGGAACCGGAGGCGTTGTCGGAATACCTGCTGAGTGTTGTTGACACGCTTTCACCAAAGGATGAAAAAGAAGCTTATCTGATCACTATGGTCAAAGGGTATGAGCCACTTCCGGAGCATGATGAGCAGATGAAAGAACTGTTTGCATGGGGCGAGCAGGAGCCGGATCTGTGGCAGGGAAAAACGAACTTTCATCCAACTGTGTAAAGTGATTATGCTCCGTTTCTTCGCAGATGCCGTGTCGGAGGGAGCAGAGAATGAGTCAGAAACAGCAGCAAATGGATCAAAAGCAACAGGAACGAAACGAACAGTACAATGCATATGTCAAACAGGTGACACCTACCCATAATCTGTGGGCCAATATGGGGAAAGCCTTTGTGATGGGAGGCGCAATCTGTCTTTTGGGACAGATTATTTTAAACATTGCAATGGGAGTGTTCGGAGTAAAGCAGGATGATGCGGCGTTATGGTGCAGCCTGATTCTGGTATTGCTTTCAGTGATCCTTACGAGTTTTAATGTCTATGGACTTCTGGCGAACTGGGGAGGAGCCGGCGCTTTGGTCCCGATTACCGGATTTGCCAATGGAGTATGTTCATCGGCAGTCGAATTTCAGAAGGAAGGTCAGGTATTTGGAATCGGATGTCAGATTTTTAAAATAGCAGGGCCGGTGATTTTGTATGGTATTTTTTCGAGCTGGGTACTGGGGCTTATTTATTGGGTTTTAGGGATGTTTCGCATAGTTTAATTGACAGAAAACATTTGTAAAGATATAATAAATATATCTTTACAAACTATATATAATGATGGAGAAAACAATGACAGTTGAGCAGGTATACAAGAATATGGATAGCGATTATGCATCCGTAAAAGATCGTTTACAGAATGATGCACTGATTGAGAAGTTTCTGATTAAATTTCTCGCAGATGAGAGTTATGCAAATATTATAAAAAATCTCGAAACACAGAATCTCGAAGAAGCTTTTCGTGCAGCTCATAATTTAAAGGGTGTTTGTCAGAATCTGGGACTGGATCGTCTGTACAAATCCAGTTATGATGTGACAGAAGCATTACGAAACGGAAAGAATGATGTAACACCGGAGATGATGGAAAAGTTAGAGTCTGATTATGACGTAACGGTTTCTTCTATTCGTGAACTTCAATAACAGAAAGCATTAGGCATTGCTTATCCACCGGACAATGATTGCGTGGAAACAATGCCCTTTTCTTTAACCGCAGATAACGATAGAAAAGGTTATATTTATGGGCAGAGAAGAAATTTACGAATCACAAAAATATGACTGGCTGCAGCAGAAGGAAATTGAACTGGGAAAGCGGCAGGGGCTGGATGTATCCATATATGATTCGCCGGATATTCCTTATGAGACAATGCGTCAGTTGCGCAAAGGACTTGAAGATGGAATTAATTTAAAGAATTATATTCATCTGCCGGCAGGGGTAATCGAACAGGTCCGCATTGCAGCAAAACAGAATATAGGTATCAGTACATACGTGGCACAGGGATACGATGCGGAGCAGCTGCAGCAGATTCGTTATGCAAAGGAACATCGTGTGGATATCGATCCCTATCTGAGCAAGGCGCTGCGTGGTGTTGCGCTGGAACAGGTGCGCATTGGACTTGAGGAAGGCATTGATGTGGCAGTGTATGCCAGACCAGAGTATACCTGGCAACAGATGCGGGAAATCCGAAGAGGATTAGAACTTGGTGTCGATGTGGAGCGCTATGCCAATCGGATGTATGATCCGAAATGCATGCATGAAATCCGGAGAGGACTCGAAGAAGGTCTTGATGTCAGCCGTTATGCAAAATTTATGTATACGGGTACGGATATGCGACGGATCCGGTCGCAGATGAAAGCGGAACTTGAAAAAAATGAACAGCAAATTTCTTTATCTGCAAAGAAAGAACAGCCGGTCAAGCAGATACCTGCCTGGTTTCAGGTTACAATCAGGGAGGATGAAATGCATGCGACACTTAGCTATGACACAAAGCCGGATAAGATCAATCGTGAACAATTTATTGAACAATTGAAATCCCAGGGGATTGTTTATGGAATCCATACGGATGTCATTGATTCTATTCTGGAAGATAAAATAGAAGAGAAACAGAATATTTGTATTGCGGACGGCAAAAAGCCGCAGAGTGGCAAGGATGGCTGGTATGAGTTTTTCTTTGAACAGGAAGAAGAACTTGCAATACGCAATACAGGCACGGATACACTGGATTATCAGCTGAGTGGACAGCTTATGGTGGTAAACAAAGGCCAGAAACTGATACAGTATCATACCGCTGAATTTGGAAAAAGCGGTTTTACCGTGACAGGTAAATTCCTGATGGGGACAAAAGGCGCAGAATTACAGGTAATACACGGATACGGTTTTGCCTTTTTTAAGGATAAGAAAATCTATGCGGCTGCCATGGATGGCAAAATGGAGTATAAGGATCATCAGCTTGTGGTGACGCCGCTGCATGTGTACGATGAGGTAATAAAGCCAACCAAAACGGGCATGATAGATGTGGAAGGTTCTGTTTATGTCAAAGGCAGTGTGGGAAGTCATGCACAGATTAAAGCAACTGGAGATATTCTCATTGATGGCAGTGTGGAGATGGCGGAGCTTGAAAGCGGTGGCAATATTTATATCCGTAAGGGAATGAATGCTTCATACAAAGGAAAAATTACAGCAAAAGGTGATGTATATGCACAGTTCTTGGAAGCAGTGGAAGTGACTGCGGAGGGAAATATATTTGCAAATTACAGTATGGACAGCCGTTTGAAATCTTCGCAGAAAATATATCTTACAGGATCGAAAGGAACAATGGTAGGTGGACGGGCGAGCGCAGAAGAGGGAATGCAGATGCGTAAGGCTGGAAATTCTGCCGGAAGCAGAACGGAAGTGTATTTTGGTACTTTTGAAGACACACGCCGGAAAGCTTATGAGCTGGACGAACAGATCAAGAGTACAAAAGAAGAAATTGAAATGCTTGTAAAAGCGCAGAGTAAACTGAAGAAAAAATACGATCCGGAAGTATATAATGGAATGGAAGTCAGTGTCAAAATTGAAAATGGTATTTATACAAAGAAAAAGGAACTGGAAGAAATTCTTTCAAATAAAGAACTTATGGATCAGAAACTCGAAAAATCTGAAAATGCGCAGGTACAGATTTTTGAGGAAGTATATGATGGTGTTACATTTGAAATTCGTGGAACACGCTGGAAGGCCAAGGACATGCAGGGAATCAGGGTGCGTAAAGTAAAACGAAATATCCGTTATGAGAGATTGGATGGGTATTCTGGGGAAGCATTATAAGTGGTTCCGAAAGTATAAGGAAGTGAAATGTAATGGAAAAGGTACTGATCGTAGATGATGGCAAATTAAAAGGAGAGCTTTTAAAAGCTATCTTAGAAGATGAATATGATGTTGAGATTGCCCCGGATGGAGCGCAGGGACTTACCATGATTAAGGAACGGCGGGAAGAATTTGCAGTGATTCTTATGGATCTTGTTATGTCACCGGTAGATGGTTACACGGTCATGGAGATTATGAAAAAGCAGAAGTGGTATGAAACAACCCCTGTTATTGTGGTATCTGGAGAGAAATCCATAGAGGCGGAAAAACGTTGTTTTATGCTTGGCGCTTCGGATTTTATCCGGGAGCCTTTTGACAGTTTTCTGCTCAAAAGTCGTATCAAAAACACGGCGGACCTCTGTCTGTATAAAAGAAATCTTGAAAAGAAAGTGAAGGAACAGACCGGTATGATGCAGCAGCAGTACAAACTTTTGCTGCGTCAGGCAGATAAATTAAAATCCAATAATGAAAAGATTATGGATATTCTTGGTACGGTTGTGGAATGCCGAAATTTGGAGAGTGGAGAACATATTTGCAGAGTGAAGGCTTTCACCCGTATTCTGGCAGAAGAGATTGCAAAATGCTATCCGGAGTATAAGCTTACCAAGCCGGAGATTGAGATGATTGTTTCGGCAAGTGCATTGCATGATATCGGAAAGATCACAATTCCGGACAGTATTTTATTAAAACCGGGAAAACTGACAGCAGACGAGTTTGAATTTATGAAATCGCATGCGGCCCGTGGAGCAGAGATTCTTGCACAGGTGAAAGGAATCTGGGATGAGGATTATGCGAAAGTCTGTTGTGATATTTGCCGTTACCATCATGAGCGGTATGACGGACGGGGCTATCCGGATGGATTAAAGGGAGAGGAGATTCCAATCTCAGCCCAGATTGTTTCCGTTGCGGATGTGTACGATGCTTTGGTCAGCGAACATGTCTATAAGCAGGCGATTCCATTGGATAAGGCATTTCAGATGATCATCACAGGGGAATGTGGTCTGTTTTCACCAAAGATTCTGACCTGTTTTCGGAATGTGAGAGAGAAGTTTGAAAAACAGGCGTTGCTTGCAGCACACAAAGAATAAAAAAGAATAAACTGCGCATACTTGACCTTGTAAGAGATAAGGCATTTTTTAATAAGCAGATATGCAGGGTCAGGGAGGCAGGATATGGTAAAAGAAGATGGACTTCCGTTGGGACTGGGATTTGGACTTGCGATGAATGAGGATGCAATGCGTGGATTTTCCTCATTGGATGAAGATGAAAAAAAGCAGGTCATAGATGCAGCACGGGGCATTGGTTCCAAGGAAGAAATGCAGCAGTTTGTGAACAGTATTGCGGAAATTGGAAGAGGAAAATAAGAGAGTGAAGTGGATAAAAATCCACTTCATTTTTTATGCTGTTTTTGCTATAATTTATGCAGATATTCGTATTGAAAAGAGAGGTATATTATGGGGAAATATGCAGTAGATAGTGAGAAGTATGCGACACTGGCAAGGCAGGCTGTGGCAGAAGGCTGTGTGCTGGTTAAAAATGAAAACCAGACACTTCCGCTGCGCAGGGGGGATAAGGTAGCGGTCTTTGGACGGATGGCTTTCCATTATTACAAAAGCGGTCTTGGATCCGGTGGACTCGTTAATACCAGATATGTGGTCAGCATTCTTGATGCACTGAAGAAGGAAACAGAAATCTCACTGGATGAGAATGTATTACAGGTGTATGAGAACTGGATCAAGGATCATCCATATGATGCAGGAGCCGGCTGGGGGCTTGTGCCATGGTCGCAGGAAGAGATGCCGGTGGATGATGCGTTGGTTGCAGCAGCAGACGATGATGTTGCGCTTGTCATGATTGGAAG
This sequence comes from uncultured Lachnobacterium sp., assembly GCA_900552085.1. Classification (GTDB taxonomy): domain Bacteria; phylum Bacillota; class Clostridia; order Lachnospirales; family Lachnospiraceae; genus Roseburia. The sequence continues at coordinate 9,864 of URYB01000024.1, read as the reverse complement.
AACCGCCGGAGAAGATCAGGACAATGCCAATGAAGCGGGCAGTTATCTCCTGACGGATGTTGAGCGGGAGATGATCGCAAAGGTAAGCAGAAAATTCAAGCGCACAGCGGTTATTCTCAATGTCGGAAATATTATAGATATGAAGTGGGCAGAAGAATTGCACCCATCCGCTGTGCTTTATGCATGGCAGGGCGGACAGGAAGGCGGAAACGGTGTATGTGATGTGCTCACCGGTCGTGTGAATCCATGCGGAAAGCTTACCGACACGATTGCAGAGCGTATAGAGGATTATCCGTGTACAGCAAATTTTGGCGATGCGAAGCGCAATTATTACAAAGAAGATATTTATGTAGGATACCGTTATTTTGAGACTTTTGCAAAAGATAAGGTCATCTATCCGTTTGGATACGGACTCTCTTATACCACATTTTCCATGGAGTCTGCGTTTGCGGAGCAGAAAGATTCCATTGAAGTAAAAACAACCGTTAAGAATACCGGAGACCTGGCTGGTAAAGAGGTTGTGCAGGTGTATATCGAAGCCCCACAGGCAGCTTTGGACAAGCCTGCGCGAGTGCTTGCCGGATTTGCCAAGACAAAGGAACTGGCACCGGGGGAGGAGCAGACGGTTACGATTACAATTCCAAAATCAGCGTATGCTTCCTATGATGATACCGGAGCGACCGGACATAAGGACTGCTTTTTGTTAGAGGCTGGCATGTATGGAATCTATGTCGGTGCAGATGTTCGAAGCGCGGAGCGCGTGGCAGAATATGAGCAGGAGCTCTTGGTAATTGAGGAGTTGGAAGAGGTGTGTGCCCCGGCGGAATCTTATGAGCGTATGACACGCGCAAAGGACGGAAGGCTCACCTATACACAGGTGCCAAAGCGCACATTTGGCCCGTATGACCGCATAGAAGAGATTACGGCGATCGCATATACCGGTGACAGAGGATATAAACTTGCAGATGTGTACCACGATAAGATTACCATGGACGAATTTATTGCACAGTTGTCGGATGAAGATCTTATGATGCTTTTCCGTGGTGAGGGAATGTGCAGTCCGAAGGTTACGCCAGGAACCGGTTCGGCGTTTGGAGGATTGACAGAATCACTTCGTGGGTTTGGTATTCCGGGAGCATGTACGACCGACGGACCTTCCGGACTCCGGCTCGATTGTGGAACGAAAGCATTTTCACTGCCCAACGGGACATCACTGGGATGTACGTTCAATCTGGAACTGGTAGAAAAGTTATATGAGATGACGGGACTCGAATTGCGAAAAAATCGTGTGGATGCGTTGCTGGGACCGGGATTAAACATTCACAGAAGCCCGTTGAACGGAAGAAACTTCGAGTATATTTCCGAAGATCCGCTGCTTACCGGAAAGATGGGAGCGGCACAGATCATCGGACTTGGCATTGTAGGTTCAACCGGAACGATTAAGCATTTTTCTACTAATAATCAGGAGGCGCACCGACGTGAAGTTGAGGCGGTAGTATCGGTAAGGGCCCTTCGTGAAATTTATTTCAAAGGATATGAGATTTCCATTAAAGAGGGCGGAGCACGTTCCGTGATGACTACATATGGACCGATGAATGGTCTGTGGACAGCAGGAAATTATGATTTAAATACGATTGTTTTGCGCAAAGACTGGGGGTTTGAAGGAATTGTAATGAGTGACTGGTGGGCAGCAGCAAACACTGAGGGAGAGCCATCGAACATGAAGAACCATGCGGCGATGGTAATGGCACAGAATGATCTGTACATGGTTACTTCCGATGCTTCCGATCAGACACAGGATAATCTGGTCGAGGCTTTGGCGGATGGTCGCATTACCCGTGGACAGTTACAGCGAAACGCAGGGAATATTCTTGGATTTATTTTAAAATCCCCGGCCATGCTCTATGAGATGGATATGATTTCCGAAGAAGAATTAGAAGACCGCAAGGGGGATACCGAGGAAGATGCGGCAATCGATGACATCATTTATTATGAGTCAGATGCGAACGGTGATGTTTATATTCCGGGAAAAGACTGGGATACCCGGATGGGGTCTGAGATTATGTTTGGAATCAATGCAGAGAGTGCAGAGTATGACATTGAGATTACGGCGCGTTCACCATTGGGAGAACTGTCGCAGCTGCCGATCACATTGTACTACGACAACGGATTTAAAGAGATGATTTCATTTCGTGGATCGGAGGGCGAATGGTTTACAGACAAGAGAGATTTTGGAACGGTATTTGGACCATGTCACTATATTAAAATTTATTTTGGAGCAACAGGACTTGAGATTGACAATATTACATTGCGGTATTGCAAGAGAGTTCCTGTATTTGAAGATTAAACGATGAAAGTATTAAAAGTAAAAAAAGGCGGCCTGATTGCCAAAAGACAGGAAAAAGTAATGGAATGGTATCTCATTCAGGAGGGAAGCGTAGAGTGTCGGTTTTCGTTTGTGAAGATCGTCATGAAACGCAATTCCATTATCGGAATTTTAGAGACCGGATGGTTCGGCTGCGATTATGTGGCAAGGGAAGATACGACAGTCATTACGATTCCGTGTAAAAATGCGCAGGATTTATCCAGTATACTTGCAAAAAATGAGAATTTCCGTCCGGTATTTTTGCGAACCGCGGTAGAACAGCGGCAACAGGCATTGTGCCTGTATGCGGATCTGTATCGCAAAGTACGGCTTTTGCATGCAAAAGCAGAGGAATTTTATAATGATTATAAAAACCGGTGCAGTCAGTTGCTTGTGGATGAGCAGCCATTTGCCCGGATGGAATATTTTGAGGCGCTCAATTTACAGCACCGTGCGGAAGACTGGGAACTTCGAAACAGTGACAGTCTGGTAAAAAATTATCTCAAAGAATATATGCAGCTGATGATCAAAGACGACAACCTTTGTGTAGGTGCAATCATGGAAGCGTCTGCGCAGATGCATCGTGTCACGCTGGGCATCGGCGAGATGGTGAATTATATTCTTCGCAATAAGGATATTCTGTTTGCAGAGACAAAGGATGATCTGTTTCATTTGTATTATGATCTGACTGTTGCCCGTTCCCGCAAAGGAAATGATGTCACATGGGAAAAGGAGCAGATGCTTGCTATCGTAGAAGTGATGCAGAGGCTCGGTGTCTATGGAGAGTGCATGGAAGAGGCGCAGCAGAGATGCGCCGGCAGTAACTTTGAAGGATTATCTGTGGACAGAGTCTATGTGGCAAAAGAGGACTGCGTTGCCCGTATTATGGAATATGCAGGCTATGCAAATGAAGACATCCATGCATTCCGGACAGCATTGAAAGAACAGAATACAAGAGAAGTCGGCCGGAAGTTCTATGAAATTTATCTGCGGGCTTTTTTGCGCTCGACGGAGGATCTGATCAAACCGTCACCGATGATTCAGATGTTTCTGAATTTTGGTTTTATGGATGCGGAAAGTCTCGGGGAGGATCTTACGAATGCATTGTATAATCTCGTAGATTCCATCGGGCTGTTTCAGTCACAGCACGTATATACGATGTATGACTGGCTGCTTCGCATTTATCATGGAGACTGTGAGCCTTGCATCAATGAGATGAACATGGATTATACAGGGGCTTTGCAGCAACAGTTCAAGCAGGGCAATATCACAGAAGAGCAGATGAGAGCGGCAAAAGCCGATGGAAGACAGAAAGTTGCCTATGAAATCCAGAATATGTTCCGCACGGCGGATCGTGTGACAAGTGGGCATCTGCACGATTTTTGTCCGGTACTTCAGCAGAGCGATTTCATCGGAAATATTGAGAAGATGGCAGTCACGGTCGAGAAAATCGAGGCGGCAATCAACAGCGTCCGTTGTCTGGATTATTCTGCTTTTTACCGTGAGGTCATGTTTACAGATCCGGAGCATGGAATCAAGCAGGAATGGGTTATGAAAGAAGTCCTGCCGGATATTATCCTTATGCCGAATGTCGGATCGCGTGCACTCATGTGGCAGGAGACCGCAGATGTCAAAAATGATACATCGGCCCGCTTCCTTTTCCCGATGTTTACCAGTGTGGATCTGGAAGACCTCATGCGTGAGACTATTGCCCGTTATCGTTGGGAAATCTGCCGGAAGATACAGGGAGTTTACTGGAATGATGTGCGTGAACCTTCTTTGACTTCGGAATATTGTGACTACATGCAGTTTTATCGTAAAAACAGTGAATTGTCTGCCGAGGCGAAGGATAAGATAAAAACAGATCTGGCCCGCTGCCGTAACAGTCAGAAGGAAGTGTTTGTCAAAGATTATGATAACTGGATGAAATATGAGTCACAGGGAAGCTTCCGGCTGAACAAAGTGGCGCGGAGTATTCTGATGAAATACTGTCCGTTTGCAAAAGAAGTGCGCAGTGCCCTGATGGCGAATCCGCAGTATCAGAAGGGCTTCATGAAGTTTGAAGTGGACAATGAACGAAAGCGCAAGAAGCTGCGGGCAATGTATGATAAATATGAGGCGACCGGTGCACAGCTGACACCGGAACTCATCGAAAATATGAAATATTATGAAATTTAGGGGGAAAATATGGAATATATTGCACGTATTCACACCCCGTTTCCGGAAAAGTTCGGAATCCCCAGACAGAGTGGATTGGCCGCAAATGCAAAATGACTCATTGTTTTTGAGCCGAAATTCCGCAATCCGGATGCAGTAAAAGGAATCGAAGAATTTTCGCATCTGTGGCTTTTATGGGAATTCTCAAGGGCAAAGCAGGATACTTTTCATGCTACGGTAGCACCACCGCGGCTCGGCGGGAAAGAGAAAAAAGGCGTGTTTGCAACAAGGTCTCCATTTCGACCGAATTCCATTGGTCTTTCCTGTGTAAAGCTCGAAGAGGTGCGGATCGATGAGAAGGATGGTCCCATTTTGGTGGTTTCGGGGGTGGATTTATTAGATGGGACACCGATTTATGATATCAAACCTTATCTGCCTTATGCGGATGCGCATCCGGATGCAAAGGGGGGATTTGCGGACCGTCATCAGTCTGACCGGGTGGAGGTAGATTTCCCGCCGGAACTTCTTTCAAGAATCCCGGAAACATTGCAGGAGGCAGCAATCGAAGTGCTGACACAGGACCCGCGGGCGGCATACAACAAAAAGCCGGATTACATTTATGGCATGGCATTCGATGCTTACGATATCCGCTTTGTTTTCCAAAATGATGTCCTGACGGTAAAGGATGTGACCCGGCGGGCGGAAAACGGATGGAAACCGATAAAATAGATGTACGGTTCATGGACAAATGCGACAGTCTGTAGCTTGCGATTGCAGACAGAAAGTTCTATAATGAGGCTTAGATACAATAAATTTCTTGATTGAGAGGGACATTATGAAAGAATTAAAAGAGTACATTCGAAATATTCCGGATTTCCCGGAGAAGGGAATTATATTCCGTGATGTGACAAGTATTCTGCAGGACGCAGATGGACTTAAGCTTGCAATTGATGAGCTTGCAAAGAAATTAGAGGGCGTGGATTTTGATGTGATCGCAGGTGCAGAATCCCGTGGATTCCTTTTTGGTATGCCACTTTCTTATCTGCTTCATAAGCCATTTGTTCCAATTCGCAAGAAAGGAAAACTTCCATGTGAAACGGTTTCTAAGACCTATGATTTAGAGTACGGAACAGCAACCATCGAGATTCACAAGGATGCAATCAAAAAAGGCGACAAAGTGGTTCTTTTGGATGATCTGATTGCAACCGGTGGAACCATGAAAGCTGCTGCAGAACTGGTCGAAGAGCTGGGCGGCGAAGTTGTGGAAGCACTGTTTTTGATCGAGCTGAGTGATCTTAACGGACGTGATGTCCTTTCCGATTACAAAGTGGATTCGGTTGTACAGTTTGAAGGTGCATAAATAATCTGGTTTGCGACATACTATCTCCAAATTGAAAGTTGGCAGAATGTTAAGTTCTGGCAGGCAGAAAGGAGAGATTGTATGAACCAGCAAATTGGAAAAGGGAGTCTCTGTTTTTCAGAGGCTCCTTTTATTATTGGAACAGCATCGGTGGTTGGTACAAAAGAGGGAGAAGGGCCGTTGGCAGAAGAATTTGACTGCATCGGTTCGGATGACAAGTTTGGACAGGATACCTGGGAGGCGGCAGAGAGCAGTCTGCAGCAGGAGGCATTGACACTTGCCTTGGGCAAGGCGGACAAAAAGCCGGAGGACATGCGCTATCTTTTTGCGGGAGATCTTCTCGGACAGCTGATAGCATCTTCCTTCGGATTAAAGACATTTGAAATTCCTCTATTTGGTTTGTATGGTGCATGCTCGACCTGTGGAGAAGCACTTGCATTGTCCTCCATGACGGTTGCTGCCGGGTATGCGGATCATGTGGCGGCGGTTACTTCGAGTCATTTTGCAAGCGCGGAAAAGCAGTTTCGTTTCCCACTCGAATATGCGAACCAGCGCCCGGTTTCTGCAACATGGACAGTTACCGGAGCGGGCGCTTTTATTCTGGCATCTGCAAAAAAGCAAAAGGATGAAAACACAGATAAAGTACTTGCAAAAATCGCCGGTGTCACGACCGGAAAGATCGTTGACTATGGCATCAAAGATTCCATGAACATGGGAGCTGTCATGGCACCGGCAGCGGCAGAACTTATTGCACAGAATCTGACCGACTTTGACCGGCAGCCTGAAGATTATGATGCAATTGTCACAGGAGATCTGGGAGAAGTCGGACATGAGATACTCATAGATCTGCTTAACAAAAAAGGGTATGACATCAGCAAAGTCCATCAGGATTGTGGAATGCTGATTTATGATAACAAAACACAGGGAACCGGATCCGGTGGCTCGGGATGTGGCTGTGCGGCATCGACACTGAGCGCGCATTTTCTTCCGAGGCTGCAGGACAAAACTATGAAAAGAATGCTGTTTGTGCCAACGGGCGCCCTTCTGTCTACCGTAAGTTTCAATGAAGGACAGAGCATACCGGGCATCGCACACGGCGTGGTACTTGAGTCGGGAGGAGAATAAGATGGATTATGTAATTGCATTTGTAGTAGGCGGTGCCATCTGTGCACTCTGCCAGATCCTTATGGAAAAAACGCAAATGATGCCGGGCCGCATCATGGTCCTGCTGGTATGTCTGGGGGCTGTGCTCGGTGCAGTCGGTTTGTATGAACCATTTGCAAAATGGGCGAAAGCGGGAGCGAATGTGCCACTGCTTGGATTTGGAAACAATCTCTGGAAAGGTGTCAAAGAAATGGTAGACAAAGAAGGATTTTTAGGAATTTTTCTTGGGGGATTTAAGAACTGTGCAGCAGGCCTTTCGGCAGCACTTGTTTTTTCCTATATCGCATCACTGATCACACAGCCAAAAATGAAAAAACATTAGATGTTGTCAGGAAACAGGAAAGAATGTGGAAAAATCTTCAAGTAAATTGGAATATCGTGCATAAAAGGAAACGTTTGCGTTCATACTATCTTCGTAATATAATCAAAAGGAGATATGCAAAATGAAAAAATGGAAACTATTTATGGTATGCTGTCTGTTAGTTGGAAGCATGGGCTTGTTTGCAGCTTGTGGAACAAACGATAACAACACAAACAATACCCAGAATACAATGATGGACACTAATGCAAATGACACGAACAACGGAACTACCAATGGAACTACCAATGGAAACAACACCAATAACGGCAGCAATGTAGAGAACGATGTGGATAATGTTGGAGATGATATCAAAGATGTCGGAGATGGTGTGGTAGACGGTGTCAAGGATGCCGGTGATGCAGTGGTTGATGGTGTGGAAGATATGGTAGATGGCGATGATGCAGACAATACCAATGGAGACAACAATACCAAGAACAACACAACAAACAAAAACAATACAAAGAATAACACTAACAATACCACAAATAATACAACCAACCGTTAGAAAGAACGATTACTTATGAGAAAAGAAACTTATATAAAAATGACTCAGCCGTTTCGTGAAAATCCGAAACTGGCTAAGTCATTACATATGGCAAATAAAATACTGACCGGACTGGTTTTCATCGCCTATCCGTGTCTGCTGCTTTGGATGTTGTGGCACAAAGATCCTCGCCTGACGAATGCAATCATCTATCCGATGAACGGATTTATCTGTGTGACGGTTGTAAGGGCAATCTTAAACTTTCCAAGACCTTATGAGCGGTTTGGAATACCACCAGTAATTCCAAAAGATACGAAGGGACATTCCTGGCCAAGCCGTCATGTGTTCTCCGCAACCATCATTGCACTTGTATTTCTTCCGGTCAATATGCCGATGGGGATTGCACTGCTTGTATGTGCAGCAGGGATTGCGGTGATCCGTGTGATCTCCGGTGTACACAGCATCAGTGATGTTGTGGCAGCAGCTGTCTGTGCATTGCTCTTTTCCGGATATTTCTTTTAATTGTCTTCCTTATCCGGAAAACTCTCGGAGCGGAACTGGCGTGGTGTCATGCCGTATTTTTTTTTGAACACGCGGTTAAAATAGGAGAGATTGTCAAATCCGGTCTCGGAGGCAATGTCAAGAATCGCGGAATCGGATGTCGTCAGAAGGCGGGATGCCATCGTCAGACGATAGTCGCGCAGATAATCCACAAAGGAAGTTCCCATCGTTTCTTTAAAATAACGCATAAAGTGAGATTCCGAGAAATCGACGGTCGTGGCAATATCGGCGATGGAAATCCGGTTCATATAGTTGTTCTCAATATATTTGAGGACAACTTTTATCTTGTCCAGAGTTTTACGGTTTCCCTTGCTGGTGCTTAAGTTCCGGCAGCGGTTATCCAGGATAAAGAAGAATTCGTAGAGCTTGCTTTTGATATAAAGCTCATATCCCTGTGGCATGGTCTTACAGATTTCATCACAGGCATCGATCGGTGCTACCACATCTGTGTAGTATGGATAGACAGGCGTGAACACAGTGGGAACTGTAACCTGTCCTGCAAACAGCGGCAGAAGAAAACTCGTAGCGGTGGTGTCTGCCTGTTTGGAAATCAGCATGCTTGGATGAAAAATGATATTTTCGTACTCCATCGCATCATTTTCATACTGTTCAATGGAATGGAGCTGACCGGGGAGAATGAGCAGCAGTGTTGGACCCTGCACTTTGTATTGGTGGAAGTCCACTGTCACAGCACCCCGTCCTTTCTTTATATAGATCAGTTCCACCTCGTCATGCCAGTGCAGCGGTACCCGTGGAAAATCCAGCGGAATCGAGCACAGATATGTATTGTAAGGAAAAACAATATCTCCGTGTGTTACATTTTCATGGTAATTTTCATATTCAAGTATATTCATATCCACATCTTAGCAAAAGCAGAATTGTTTGTAAATTCCTTTGCCGGCTTTTGTGCTTATTTACCAATTATCCGGGGATGAAATTGGTGAATAATAACAGTACCCGTTGTGCAGTATATGAAAAATGATAGAATAGTATTAGTTTTTGCGTGAATATGACAAGAATAAAAATGCAAAAGTGAATATACTTAGACTATCAAATGAAACACGGATAGGGGCCGTGAGGTTTTAATTAGGGAGGAAAGAAAAATGACATTAGCAAAAGCAGTATCGATGAAGTATAACAAAACAATCGAAAAGTGCAGCAACGAAGAAATCTATTTTGCACTGCTTGATATGACAAAGCAGATGGCTGAAGATAAAGTAAGTAACGAAGGAAAGAAGAAACTGTATTACATTTCTGCAGAGTTCTTAATTGGAAAGCTTTTATCCAATAACCTGATCAACCTTGGAATTTATGATGATGTAAAATCCGAGTTAGAGGCATCCGGAAAGAACATCGGAGAGATTGAGGAAATTGAGCTTGAGCCTTCACTTGGATACGGTGGACTTGGCCGT
>URYB01000023.1 GCA_900552085.1 uncultured Lachnobacterium sp. | reverse complement strand
CAAATTTATGTTTATACGGTATCCTTGCTGGAATACCTTTTGACCCTTAAATCATGTCATTGGATTGAAAGATATTACCGTTTATGGTCTGGATGCTGGTAATGTTAAAACGGACGAAGTTAGGGTTTATAATTCATCTTATTCAGAATTTGCAAGTTATGATCATTATAAGATTGTACCTGCATTATATTCCAAAAAATAGAAGGTGCATATGATAGTGGAGCAAATAAGCTCCACTATTTTTTGTAAAAAATCTGATAAATACTAAAGAAAACACAAAATTGTCCGATAAATATAATAGAAGGAAACAAATCAATCAGAAAGAAGGTGCGTTACCGCAAGAATCGAACGTGTTTATCAGGTTTTTCCAGTGACTTTATCCCAAGAGATCGCATATGATTCGCCGAATCATCAGCAGCCACGTCAGAACAAGACAAAACGTTCTTCGTTTGAGCAGATTCTGCAGGAGCAATTAAAGGGACAGCAGCTGGAGGAGAATCAGACATTTCAGCTTTATTGTTAGGAGAAAAGATGTATACGACAGACTGTTATAAGAAAAGGTGCTGTGTTGATACCGGGAAGGTACGATGCAGCACTTTTTTTGTGCTTTTTAAGCTGATGAATTTATACTGGCGCATCGCTTGACATTTCCTGTATAATAGAGCAAAGACAATTATGTCAACTTCAGGAGGACAGACAATGAGAATTGACATGCATATGCACTCCACTGCATCGGATGGACAGTACACACCGACAGAACTGGTGCGAAAAGTGAAAGACGCAGGGATTGCGATTATGGCCTTAACGGATCATGATTCGATCGGTGGTGTGGAAGAAGCAGTACGGACAGCAAAAGAATGTGGCATTATTTGCATTCCGGGAATTGAACTGAGTATTGATCATGAAAATGAACTGCACATGCTTGGCTACGGAATTGATATACATGACCGGGAACTGAAAGCTTTTTGTGAGGAAATGGTGCAGGAGCGCAGCACAAGAAATGAAAAGATAATTACGTTTCTTGCGGACAATGGCGTGGATGTTACGATGGAAGAAGTGGCAGAAAAAGCCGGATCAGATGTGATCGGCAGACCGCATTTTGCCCGCGTGATGGTTGAAAAAGGCTATGTTTCCAGTGTGAAAGAGGCATTTGACAAATATCTGGCAACGGAAGAATTTTCAAAAATCGAACGAAAGAAGCCGTCGGCAAGACGGGGGATTTCCATGATTCGAAAGGCCGGAGGTGTGGCCGTTCTTGCACATCCGGTATCGTTAAAGAAGTCCGGAGAGGCAATGGAAGAAGAAATCCGTAAGCTCGCATCGCTTGGACTTTCTGGAATTGAGACCTATTACAGCACACATACGCCGGAACAGATCAGGGAGTATCATGCGCTTGCGCAAAAGTATCATCTGGTGGAGACTGCCGGATCGGATTTTCATGGTGAGAAAGTAAAACCGACCATTTTCCTTGGAAAAAAAGAAGGCGGTAAGGAATGGCTGGTGGATAAGGAGTTGGAACAATGATTCGTAATATTATTTTTGACATTGGAAAAGTACTGGTATCGTACGAACCGGATGCCTATATGGACAGACTGGGACTGGATGAAAAAGCGAAAGCTGCCATCAATCAGGCGATGTTTCAGAATAAACTGTGGGACGAGTCGGATCAGGGACTTGGCACCCCGGAGGAATTGCTACAGAAATTTATTGCAGGGGCACCGGAATACGCGGAGGAAATTACGAAAATTCATCAGACGGTTGGAGAGACGGTGGAACTTATGCCGTATGCCATGGAATGGATCTTAGATCTGAAAGACAGAGGCTACCATGTGTACATTATCTCGAATTATGCCGAGAATATGTATAATCAGACGAAGGATAAGCTGACATTTCTGCCTTTGATGGATGATGTGGTTATGTCCTATACAATTAAGAAAATGAAACCGGATGCCGCTATTTACAACTATCTTTGTGATGAGAACTGGCTGGAACCAAAAGAGAGTGTGTTTATTGATGACCGGCAGGAAAATGTGGATGGAGCAGAGGCGGTCGGCATTCATGGAATCCTTTTTAAAGATTATGAATCAGCAAAACAGGAACTGAACAAATTCTTAAGAGATTCTAATATTTTAAGTAAAAACTTTCCAAATGAGGGATAGTGTGCTAGAATAGCTACGGTATGACAATGAACAATTTAGGAGGGAAACTGATCGATGGATTATAGAAAAGAATACGAAAAGTGGTGCACAGATGCTTACTTTGATGATGCAACTAAGGCAGAACTTAAGGCAATTGCCGGAGATGAAAAAGAAATTGAGGATCGTTTCTACCGCACATTAGAGTTTGGTACTGCCGGACTTCGTGGTGTGATCGGAGCAGGAACCAATCGTATGAATATATACACAGTACGTCAGGCAACACAGGGACTTGCAAATTATATTCTGTCACAGAATGGACAGAATAAGGGAGTTGCAATTGCCCATGATTCCCGTCTGATGGCAGATGAATTTACAGATGCAGCAGCATTGTGTCTTGCTGCAAATGGAATTAAGGCTTATCTTTTAAAAAGCCTTCGTCCGGTTCCGGAGCTTTCTTTTGCAGTAAGAGAACTTGGCTGTATTGCAGGTATCGTAATTACAGCAAGTAACAACCCGAGAGAGTATAACGGATACAAGGTATACTGGGAGGATGGTGCGCAGGTGACACCACCACACGACACCAGTATTATGGATGAGGTTGGCAAGGTAACTTCTTTTGATATGGTAAAGACCATGGATAAGGAAGAAGCAGTCAAGGCCGGCCTGTATGAAGTGATCTCAGATGATGTGGATGAGAAGTATTTTGCAGAACTTCGCAATCTGTCCATTCATCCGGAGATTATCAAGCAGATGGCAAAAGACATCAAGATCGTATACACACCTCTTCATGGTACAGGTCTTGAGCCGGTTAAGCGTGTACTGAAGGATATGGGATTTGAAAATGTATATATTGAGCCGCAGCAGGCGGTAGCAGACGGACATTTCCCGACTGCACCATATCCGAATCCGGAGAACCCGGATGCATGGGAGCTTGCATTAAAACTTGCAAAAGAAAAAGATGCAGATATCGTACTTGCAACTGACCCGGATGCAGATCGCCTTGGTGTATACTGCAAGGATACAAAGACCGGAGAGTACGTTACATTTACCGGAAATATGTCAGCAATGCTGATCGCAGAATACATTCTGGGTCAGAAGCGTGCAAACGGAACGATGCCGGAGAATCCTGTATTGGTTGAGTCCATCGTTTCTACCGATATGGCGAAAGCAATCGCAGCTGCATATGGTGTGGAACTGGTAGAAGTACTTACTGGATTCAAATATATCGGTGAGCAGATGCTTAAGTATGAGAAGTCAGGGGACAAGAATTATGTCTTCGGTTTCGAGGAAAGCTACGGATGTCTTCCTGGAACATATGCCAGAGACAAAGATGCACCTGCAGCAGTATGCATGCTCTGCGAGGTGGCAGCTTATTATAAATCACAGGGTAAGACACTTTGGGATGGCATGATTGAAATGTATGAAAAATACGGATACTACAGAGAAGGTATCGCAACCATGACCTTAAAGGGCATTGACGGAGCAGCACAGATTCAGGAAATCATGAACCGTGCAAGAAGCAATGCACCGGAGAAACTCGGTGATTTCGATGTACTTGCAGTACGCGATTACAAGGCAGATACACGTAAGGACATGAAGACCGGAGAAGTGACTGCAACAGGACTTCCATCTTCAAATGTACTGTATTTCGAACTTTCCAACGATGCATGGTGTTGTGTACGCCCATCCGGAACAGAACCAAAGATCAAATTCTATGTCGGAGTAAAAGGCACTTCTCTGGAAGGTGCAGATAAGACACTGGAAGAATTAAAAGCAGAGGTTTTGAAAAAATTTGAATAAGCGGTAATTATTATGATGAAAATATACATTTGTCCGCAGTGTGGCTGGATGCGAATGGTGAGCCGACGCAAGGATGTAGAATGCCATCAGTGCGGAAATGAACAGATGCGGCTGACTAACCTTGACCTGGAAAAATATACGGCCATGTCAGAGGAAGAACGCGGCAGTTATGCGGACGCCTGGCTGTATATACATAATAGGCAAAAGGGTTAGGATTATGGCGAACAATAGACGTAAAAAAAGAAAGAAGAAGAAAAGCAGAAAGATCGCGCTTTTTATCTTTGAAATACTGCTCCTTGCAATCTTACTGCTGGCAGCGTATTTTGTCAGCATGATGAACAAAGTAGATTATGAGCAGATGGATGAATCCGAAGCAGGAATCAATGATGACTTAAGTGATGATACACTGTTATCGTTGGAGGGATATACCAACATTGCACTGTTTGGACTGGACAACCGAAGCAAGAATAATTATTCGGGCGGTAACTCTGATGTTATTATGATCGCAAGCATTAATAACAAGACCAAGGCTGTGAAACTGGTATCGGTATATCGTGATTCTTATTTGAGCATTGGCGGCGGTTTATACCGCAAAGCAAATGCGGCATATGCCAATGGAGGCGCAAAGCAGGCAGTACAGATGTTAAATTCCAATCTTGATCTGGATATCAAGGAATATGTCTGTGTGGACTGGGCTGCCATGGTAGAGGTGATTGATAATCTTGGAGGTCTGGATCTGGAGATCACACAGGGTGAGATGCAGCAGATCAATAAGTACAAGAAGGATGTGGACAAGGTAACCGGAAAGACTACACCGGATGTGACACAGTATGGACTGGTTCATCTGGATGGTACACAGGCAACCACATACGCCCGTATCCGTAAGCTGGCAGGTGATGACTTCAAACGTGCATCCCGTCAGAGAATTGTATTACAGGCAATTCTGGAGAAAGCGAAGAAAGCAGACATCGCAACACTGACAAGCATTTGCAATTCCGTGATGGATGATATTTCGACAACATTATCAATCGGACAGATTTTGTCACTGGCAAAGGATGTGACTTCTTATAAGATTGAGAGTACGACCGGATTCCCGTTCGATCTTACGACAGAGACACTTTCTGCAACAGGTGACACGGTTATCCCGGCAGATCTTGTGACGAATGTTACGCAGCTTCACAAGTACATGTTTGATGATAATACGTATGTACCATCACAAACGGTTCAGACAATCAGTGAAACGATTGTAAATCAGACAGGAATCACAAAGGATTCCGCTTTGATCAATACATCGGATTACAATGAGACGGCAGGTGCTATCGGAACAGACAAGATTCAGAAGAGCACAGAGGGGAACCAGTAAAATAATTAATGAAGTAGGCCAATCGTTGATTGGTCTACTTCCATTTTTTAACGGTTAAATTAGTACGAAAGTTCTAAAAATGTCAATATACAAAACTAGGAATGCGAGGAAGTTATTTATGAAAGCAGAGATTGTTAAGAAAATTGAAGAAACCAATCAGAAGTATCTGGGAAAATTAATTGGCCAGGACATACCACAGAAGTTAGAAAATCAGCTGGAAGAGATGGACTGGTCCTATCTGGATCTGATCCACCAGAAAAAACAGGAGAGAGGAACCTTCGAACCGCTCGGTGCGACTGAGATTTCAGAGATTAAACAGAGAGAAGATGAATTCCGCAAAGCGGGACTTGAAGCAATCCGGGCATGTAAGGTTGGCGCGATTTTGCTCGCGGGAGGCCAGGGAACACGTCTTGGATTTGATAAGGCAAAGGGAATGTTTAACATTGGTGTGAACCGTACTCTTTACATTTTTGAACAGCTGATTGCAAATCTTATGAATGTCACAAATGAAGCCGGTGCATGGGTGCCGCTTTATATTATGACAAGTGACAAGAATGATGCGCAGACGCGCGCTTTTTTCGAAGAGCATAATTATTTTGGATATAATAAAGATTACGTGAAGTTCTTTGTGCAGGAAATGGTTCCGGCAGTTGATTTTGAGGGTAATGTATTAAGAGAGGCAGAAGATTCACTGGCAATGTCACCGAATGGAAATGGAGGCTGGTATAAGTCCATGCTTCGGGCGGGATTAGACCAGGATATCTGTGACAAGGGTGTGGAATGGCTCAATGTATTTGCCGTCGACAACGTACTTCAGAGAATCGCAGATCCGGTATTTGTCGGTGCAACAATTCTTTCCGGACGCGTATGCGGATCGAAAGTCGTTCGCAAAGTTTCCCCACATGAGCGTGTCGGTGCGATGTGCCTTGAGAATGGAAAGCCTTCTATTGTGGAATATTATGAGCTGACAGACGAGATGGCAGAGGCAAGGGACGAGAAGGGAACATTATTATATGGTTTTGGTGTTATCTTAAATTATCTGTTCCGTGTGGATAAACTGAATGCAATCGCAGAATCAAAGCTTCCACTTCATATTGTGGAAAAGAAAGTCCCTTATCTGGATGAGTGTGGACAAATGCACAAGCCAGAGGAGCCGAATGCATACAAATTTGAGACTCTGATCCTTGATATGGTTTATATGATGGACAATTGTCTGGCATTTGAAGTGGAGAGGGAAAAGGAGTTTGCACCGGTGAAAAATGCAACAGGAACCGATTCTGTTGAATCTGCAAGAGAATTATTAAAGAAGAACGGAATTGCGATTTAAGACTGGCTTTTGAAATTTATAACACTTTTTACAAAATTCTGTCACAATTTGAACACAGAATGCAGTTAGAATTCTCCTTAGAAAACAAGAAAGGAGTTCTTCATTATGGATAACAACTATTACAATAATATGAATGAGAATAATACAAACCAGAACAATACGAATCAGAGCAACACAACAAACACACCGACGGGAAGTGCATACGGTACAAATACCAGTCAGGGAAGCACATATGGCACAAACACCAATCAGGGAAGTGCTTACGGTACCGCATATAATCCATACAATGGACAGCAGAATGCATATAATGCGTATAATCCTTACCAGCAGCCGAACGGTATGGGCAAGAAACCAAAGAAAGCCAAAAAGAGTGGCGGATTTGGAAAGACACTTGGCAAATGTGCAGCGATCGCAGTTATCTTCGGACTGGTAGCAGGTGGTACCTTTACCGGAACAAGCTATATCGGAACAAAGGCACTTGGAATTGAGAGTTCTGCAAAGTCAGGAAGTGACACATCCGATTCGTCTAAGAAGAGTGATAGCAGCAACAGTAACAAGAGCATACAGCAGACCTCTACAGGAAGTGCAGCAGATCTGTCGGATGTATCAGCAATCGCAAAAGAGGCGATGCCAAGTATTGTAGCAATTACAAATACCGGAAAGGTATCTTACCAGACAATGTGGGGCATACAGCAAAAAGACAGTGAGAGCTGTGGTTCCGGTATTATCGTAAAACAGGATGACGAGTATCTTTATATAGCAACAAACAATCATGTGGTTGCAGATGCTGACTCTCTTACCGTACAGTTCTGTGATGACAAAACGGTAAGCTGTGAAGTAAAAGGAACCGATTCCGCAGATGACCTGGCAGTTGTCAAAGTTGCATTGAAGAGTATCGATTCCGATACATTAAGTGCAATCAAAGTTGCAACAATCTCTGAAGATGCTGACAGTCTTGAGGTTGGACAAGGTGTTATTGCTATCGGTAATGCACTTGGCTATGGACAGTCTGTAACAAACGGAATTATCAGTGCATTAGGTCGTACGGTAACGGTTCAGGACGAGCAGACTGGAGAGACTATCGTAAACAACAACATGATTCAGACAAATGCAGCAATCAACCCTGGAAACAGTGGTGGTGCATTGCTGAATGCACAGGGCGAAGTTATCGGTATCAACTCAGCAAAATATTCTGATACAAGTGTTGAGGGATTTGGATATGCAATTCCAATGTCTGATGCAATGCCAATCATTGAGCAGCTGATCACAAAGGAAAAAGTAGAACAGGCACAGAGCGCGTTCCTTGGAATCCAGGGACAGGACATCTCTTCTGATATTGCTTCTGCATACAACATGCCGGAAGGTGTCTATGTATATCAGGTAGTAGAAGGCTCTGCAGCAGAGAAGGCAGGCATCCGTCAGGGAGATATCATTACTGCAATTGATGGAAAGACAGTAACCAGCATGTCACAGTTGAAAGAAAACCTGGCTTACTATAAAGCTGGCGACAAAGGAAAAGTTACATTCCAGAGACTGAGCGAAGGTTATAAAGAGAAAACAGTTGAAGTTACCTTTGATGCACAGTCAGGCAACTAATAGACAAATTTGATAAAATGCGATATAATAGATTGTCCGAAAGGACAATCTATTTTTCGCAGGAGTCAATGATGAAAAGAGTGAAAAAACTGTTATTGCAGTTTTGTAAATTCGGATTGGTCGGGACGCTTTGCTTTTGCATTGATTATGGACTTATGATATTGCTGACAGAACGTACGGGGCTTCATTATTTTGCATCCTCCGCAATATCATTTACAGTATCCGTTGTGGTAAATTATATACTGAGTATGCGGTTTGTGTTCAACGGCAAGGATGATTTAAGCAAGTTCCAGGAGATGGCGATTTTTGTGGCACTGAGTCTTGTGGGACTGGCACTCAATCAGATGATCATGTGGATTGCTGTGGAATTATTTGGAATATTTTATGCTGTGGCGAAAATATTATCTACCATGTTGGTCACAACTTATAATTTTATTTCACGAAAGTTATTTCTTGAAGCAGAAGATTAGAAGGAGGATATATGAAGAAGAAAAGAATTGTAATTGCATTGGGGCATGAAGCGTTAGGAAGTACATTACCGGAGCAGCAGAAGGCTGCTGCACGTACAGCAAAGGCAGTAGCTGATTTTATCCGTGAGGATTATCAGGTGGTTATCACACACAGTAACGGACCACAGGTTGGTATGATCCATACCGCCATGAACGAATTCTGCCGCCTTTATCCGGAATATACAGCGACACCTACTTCTGTATGTTCTGCTATGAGCCAGGGATATATCGGATACGATTTACAGAACGCAATCCGTACGGAATTATTGAACCGTGGTATTTACAAGACCGTGTCTACCGTATTGACACAGGTGATTGTTGATCCATATGATGAGGCTTTTTACCATCCGACTAAAGTGATCGGACGTGTGATGACAAAGGAAGAGGCCGAGGAAGAAGAAAAGAAAGGAAACCATGTTGTGGAAGTTGCAGATGGATTCCGCAGAGTTGTCGCAGCTCCAAAGCCAATGGATATCGTTGAGATTGATGCAATCTCAGCACTGTCCGATGCAGATCAGGTAGTGATCGCCTGTGGTGGTGGCGGTATTCCGGTACTTGCACAGAATAATAAATTACAGGGGGCGAGTGCGGTCATTGAGAAGGATCTTGCAGCTGGAAAACTTGCAGAGAAACTCGATGCAGATATGCTTGTGATCCTTACCAGTGTGGACAAAGTCTGCCTGAACTTTGGCAAGGAGGACGAGACAAAGTTAGATACGCTTTCTGTTGCTGAAGCAAAGAAATATCTTGCAGAGGGACAGTTTGAGGAAGGAACGATGGCACCAAAGATCGAGGCTGCAATTGATTTCATTAGGGAATCAGCAATCCTTTCCGTACTGATTACAAAATTAAATAAAGATGATGCAGAGATTTCCGGAGGAATGGGAACTCTGATCAAGAAATAAAATATGTTATATGGCAAGCAGGGTCCATTCGGGTCCTGCTTGTATCGTTTAGAGAGTGAGGAAGAAGATGGAAGAAAAGGCATTGCGCAAGCGTCAGGACATTCCGGATGCGTATAAGTGGAAACTTACCGATCTGTTTGCCACGGATGAATTATGGGAGAAGGATGTAGACGTGGTATATGCACTGGCAGAAGAGATTGCGGCATATAAGGGAACACTTGGAACATCTGCCAAACGTTTGCTTTCTTATTTTAAAAAAATGGATGAGTTGGATGCACATCTGACCCGTGTGTATGTGTATGCGAACGAAAGTTATCATCAGGATACTGCCGATGCAAAATATCAGGGATATGCGGCCAAGGCGGATTCTGTCCGGGTGGCAGCAGCATCTTCCATAAGTTTTGCAGAACCGGAAATCCTTGCAATTTTGGAGGATGATCTGAATCGTTTTTATACAGAGGAACCAAAGCTCGAAAAGTACCGGCGCAAAATCGAAGTGATCCAGCGCGAAAAAGAACATACATTATCTGCTGCAGAAGAAAATATTCTTGCACAGGTCGGGGAGATTGCCGTAGGTCCGCAGAATATCTATTCGATGTTCAATAATGCGGATATTAAATTCCCGTCTGTTCGTGATGTAGAGGGCAACCGGATCACAATCACACATGGAAATTTCATCAAGTTTATGAACGACAAAGATCGCAGTCTTCGAAAAGAAGTGTTCCGTGCGGTCTACAACACGTACGCAAAATGGGGAAATACCGTTGCTTCCATTTTTGTCAGCAATCTGAAACAGGAGAGTTTTTATGCAAAAATGCGCAAGTACCCAAGTGTGCGTGCCATGCATTTAAGCAATGGAAATATTCCGGAATCCGTATATGATAATTTGATTGAGGCAGTGCACAGACATCTTCCCGCCATGCATCGGTATATGGCACTTCGAAAGAAAATCCTTGGTGTGGAGCATCTGCATATGTATGATCTTTATGTGCCTCTGGTAAAAGATGTAGAGCAGCAGTATCCTTATGAGGAAGCGAAAGCGACGGTGACCAAAGCACTTGCACCTATGGGAGAAGAATACGTTTCTATACTGAAAGAAGGGTTCGACAATGGATGGATCGATGTATATGAGAATGAGAATAAAAGGAGCGGCGCATATTCGTGGGCGGCATATGGCACACATCCATATGTGCTTTTGAACCAGCAGGATGATCTGGAGAGTATGTTTACTCTGGCACATGAGATGGGTCATGCCATTCATTCGTATTATTCTAATAAGACGCAGCCGATTACGTATGCCGATTATCTGATCTTTGTGGCAGAAGTCGCATCGACCTGTAACGAGTCTTTGCTGAATCATTATCTTCTGGAAACGGAGATGGATGCGCAGAAGAAGACGTATATACTGAATCATTATCTGGAGGCTTTCCGCACGACACTGTTCCGTCAGACGATGTTCGCAGAATTTGAGCAGATCGTACATGCAAAGGTTGCCGAAGGGGAATCCCTGACGAAAGAGTCATTGAATCAGATATATCACGATCTGAATGTGTTATATTATGGACCGGATATGGTCATTGATCCGGAGATTGATTATGAGTGGATGCGTATTCCGCATTTTTACACCGCATTTTATGTTTATCAGTATGCAACCGGATATTCTGCTGCGGTGGCTTTTTCCAAGAAGATTCTTGAGGAAGGAAAGCCGGCGGTTGACCGTTATGTCAATAACTTCCTGTGTGGCGGATGTTCAAAGGATCCGATCGATTTGCTGGCAGCAGCAGGCGTGGACATGAGTACACCGCAGCCGGTGGAAGATGCACTTACGGTATTTGAAACCTATCTGGAACAGTTTACGGAACAGATGAACGCAAAATAAGAAGTGAGATAAAAGGAGATACAAATGGACAGAATCAAAAGTTTTACCATCAATCATGATGTTCTTGTGCCGGGATTTTATATTTCAAGGGAAGACGGAGATGTCATTACCTATGACCTGCGTACACGCAAACCGAATGCGGGAGATTATATGGACAATGCAACGATGCATTCTCTGGAGCATATGTTTGCCACCTATATCCGAAACTCAGCGATGAGCGATGATGTGATCTATTTTGGACCGATGGGATGCCAGACGGGTTTTTATCTTCTCGTCCGGAACAATCAGAGTCCGAAAGCTGTATTTGAAATGACAAAGCAGGTATTACAGCAGACAATCGACCACGAAGGACCGGTATTTGGGGCTTCTGCAGCCGAATGTGGACACTATGAGAACCTTTCCCTCGAGGCAGCGCGCATTGAGGCAAAGAAATACTTAGATGCTTTGAAGGAACAGACAAATATGGAATTTACTTATCCACAGTAAAAGAAAAGGAGTAGAAATACAGATGAAGATTGGTGTAATTGGTGCAATGCAGATGGAAGTGGATACTTTAAAAGAATCCATGGAAAATATTCAGACAGAGGTATATTCCGGTGTGACATATGTCAGCGGAACGATTGCAGGAAAAGAAGTTGTAGCTGCAGTATGTGGTATCGGAAAGGTATTTGCGGCCATCTGTGCGGAGGCAATGATCTTAAAATATAATGTAGACTGTGTGATCAATATCGGTGTGGGCGGTACCTTGTGCAAGGAACTTGGTGTCATGGATGTGGCTGTGGCAGATCAGGTCGTACAGCACGATATGAACACTTCCGCTTTGGGAGATCCAATTGGTCTGTTGTCCGGACTCGATCAGATTTTCCTGCCGAGTGATGATAAGATGAGAAAATTGCTGTGCGAATGCCTGATGGACAAAGGCATCAAATACAAAGTCGGCACGATTGCGACCGGTGATCTCTTTATTCATAAGCCAACCCAGAAAGCGTTGCTGCATGAGCGTTTCAATGCAATTGCATGTGAGATGGAAGGTGGAAGTATCGGCCATGTATGCTATGTGAATGAAGTGCCGTTTGCAATTCTTCGTTCTATTTCCGATGGCGAGGGCGGGGCAATGGATTACCAGACATTTGCAGAAAAGGCTGCGCTGCAGTCGATCGAAGTTGTCGTAGATTTTATCGAAAAATCCGACGAATTAAATATGTAAAGCGAATTGCTGTAAGTTTATAGCTGCGTAATGGGATGTGATTTGTCACATCCCATTATTTTTATCTGTTATTTCATCTATTCCGGGAAATGCAATTAAAGATGCTACTTATGTTCTAGATGGAAAGAAACTTGGTAAAAAGCGTGACAACAATTTATAATTAATAGACAGTCGTCTGATAATTAAGATTAAATAACACTGGCTCATCCTCCATGGGACTGGCTCAGTTTGACCGTGCAAGTGGTTCACTCGGAACGGAATATACATCTTTTGAAAGAAATATTGATTTTATTCTGAGAAAACGTATAATTATAAATATAGTAGTTAACATGTTGTTTATATTATAAATTGCATGCAGGAATGAATGTTATTAATGAAAGGGAGGACTAGTAATGGAAAAAAGATTTTTGAAATCAATACTTTCTTGTGCTTTGGCCTTTGTTATGGTGCTTACTTTGATTCCGTTAAATTCGGATACAGCAAGTGCATCAACTAAGGCAACTCTGAGTAATAAAAAGATTACATTAACAGAGGGAATGATACAGAACCTGAAAGTGAAAAATGTTACTAATAGTACTAAAGTGAAATGGCAATCTTTAAATAAAAAGGTAGCCAAGGTGGATTCGATTGGAAATGTTAAAGGAATCAAGGATGGAAACACTTCTATTAAGTGTACTGTTACTCAAAATGGGAAAAAGACAGTATTGAAAAGTAATGTCACAGTGAAAACTCCGAAATTCAAACAGACTTCATATCAGATTTCTAAGGGTGAAACAGTATCACTAGCGTTGCAAAACAAATACAGAGGTTCTAAGTATCAGTGGAAATCTAGTGATAAGTCAGTTGCAATGGTAAACTCCAAAGGAAATGTCAAGGGTATTACTTGTGGTTCCGCAACAATATCTGTTAAAATCGCGATTCCTAAGAAGGGAACACGTAAAGCAATAACAATTAATAAGAAGGTAAAAGTAGTAGTTGTTGCTGATGAAGCAGTGGTATCTACACAATCTGAGTTAGAGAGTGCTTTAAAAAATTCAAATGTAACGAATATTATTCTTAAAACGGATAGTAAAGAGAGGTTTGTAATCCCAGAAGGAAATTATGAGAATGTTTTTTTGACAGTAGATGCACCTAATGCAGATGTCGAAAATCAAGGAAACTTCAAACTGATTACAATTAAGCAAATTGCTGCAGATACTTGGACGGAATTGGCGAAGGATAACGTGTTGATTCTTGATGCGGCAGCTGGACATGTCATTATTCCAGCAGATTCTGGAATAAAGGAAATTCGTATTGTACATGCAAGTAGTAATTTTAAACTTGATGTACAGGGGAATTTAGACAAAATCAGTGTTGAATCAGAGACTAAGGTTGATATTAAACTGTCTGGAAAAGTTCAGAATGTTGATATCAATAGTAGAGCTACTGTATCAATTGAGGGAACTTCTACAAACGAAATCACTTTTAATGTAGGTGAAGATGCTAATGGAACAACCATTAACTCAGATGTGAAAACATCTATTACATCTGCAGCAGATACAGAAATCAATTTCTCGAAAGGAGCGGAAGGAAGTTCTGTAAAAACAACGAAGCAAGATAAATCTGTTGAAATAACAAATAATACCAGTGATGTTATATCTGTAACAAACAAGGATGGAAAGAATCAATCAGTTTCATCCGGAAAAAATGCTACTGTAAATGGAAATGGAGAGGTAACCCAAACGACTACATCTGACTCATCTGGTGGTTCATCATCTGGTGGCTCATCATCTGGTGGCGGTGCCAGTTCATCAGGAGATTTAACACGTGTAGTAACAAATTTTGAAACTGTTCCATTGATAAATGCCGGAATTTATGGAACTCCTTTAAAATCAGTGAAAGAGCTCATGAATAGTTTTCCGACTGAAATGACAGGTCTTTCTTCTTCGGGGAATGTAGTTTTTCCTGTTCTGTCATGGGAAAATACAGATAATTATTCTAAAGAAGCTTCTGCTGGATATTACACATTCACAGCTGTATTAGGTGAGGGAAATCGTCCTTGTATGATTCAATCTGGTGTGAAAGCATATGTAAAAGTATGGATTAAGCCCGCAAATGGCGGTATTACTTATACAGATGAGTATAGTGATAGCACAAACCATTTTGAATTGGTAGAAGATACAGAAATCGGAGACAAGCTTGTATTAAAACTGAAATACACAGGAGAGCCATATGCGCGTGCTCATGTTACAGTGAACTATTACAATCAATCCGGAGATCTCATTAAATCTTCGTATGAATTTAGTTCTTATTTTCAAAAGAATGATACAGAAAGCCTGTTATTTGGACTTCCTAAAAATTCATCAGGAGAAGTGGTATCGTACAGTGCATATACGATTAACATAGATACATATGAGGTGACCAACTATCAGTCAGTCAAAGATAAGTTAATCATAGGTACACCATCGAAGATTATCTATAATGAAGATGAGGATGACTGGTATTATTTCACACTTCCGATAGAGAATAAGGGAAGTGCAGAAATAAGTAATGGAGAACTGATCATCTACTATTGGAAAGGGGATAAGATAATAGGTGTAAATACAGAATCCCTTGCAGGTGTAGTTGGAGGAGAAACGACTAACCGAAAAATATATGCAGATCGTTATTTAGTCGATGGTACTTATGTGATTCCGGATGGTGTAACAGTAGATTACAATTATGCAAATGTACCGAGTAAGGAATTAAAACAGAATGGAGAAGATAAGAGTATTATCTATACAGATGAGTATAGTGATAGCACAAACCATTTTGAATTGGTAGAAGATACAG
>URYB01000022.1 GCA_900552085.1 uncultured Lachnobacterium sp. | reverse complement strand
CCACTCCAGATGCATATTGTAGTTGATGGATGCGAAGATATCCTCTTTTGTAATATGCTTTGGAATCAGGTCTGCGATTTCTCTCTTGATTGCCTCAATACGGTCCTCAAGAGTTGTATACTCTTCCATAATCTGAGCAAGTACCGGATAGTAAACCAGCTCGTGGATGCCGATGCTCTCCGGATCTTCAATCTCCGGAATCCAGCTTCTGATATCAACCATCATAGAAGAAAGTACTTTTGTATTTCTGGTCTCTGTCTGAATCCATACAAATGGAACAGCAGCATTCTGAATCTGATCTGCAAGTTCTCTTGTCACAGTAGTTCCTGCCTCTGCGAGAACTTCACCTGTAGATGGATCCAATACATCCTCTGCAAGAACCTGTCCGTTGATACGATTCTTTAATGCAAGTTTCTTATTGAACTTGTAACGGCCAACCTTAGCCAGATCATATCTTCTAGGATCAAAGAACATTGCAGTGATCAGGCTTTCTGCACTCTCTACAGAAAGTGGCTCGCCTGGGCGAATCTTCTTATATAACTCTAATAAACCAGCTTCGAAACTACCCTGTGGCTCACGCTCGGTAATTGCAGGGTCCTTCTGTAAGGAAGCCATAATCTTTGGTTCCTCACCAAACATATCGATAATCTGCTGGTTTGTACCTACACCAAGTGCACGAAGTAATACAGTAATCGGCACCTTACGGGTTCTATCTACACGAACACTGAAAACGTCATTGGAGTCAGTCTCATACTCTAACCATGCACCACGGTTTGGAATAACGGTGCAGGAATACAAAGTCTTACCCACTTTATCGTGAGCAATACCATAATAGATACCAGGGGAACGTACCAACTGGCTGACGATTACACGCTCAGCTCCATTGATAACAAATGTACCGGTCTCTGTCATAAGAGGCAGATCACCCATGAAAATTTCATGCTCATTAATCTCATCTGTCTCTTTGTTATGAAGTCTAACCTTGACTTTCAAAGGTGCAGCGTATGTTGCATCTCTTTCCTTACACTCTGGGATTGTATACTTCACATCATCTTCGCATAATGTAAAATCTACGAACTCCAGACTCAAGTGACCACTGTAATCTGTGATCGGGGAGATATCTGCAAAAGCCTCTTTGAGACCTTCATCCAGGAACCATTTATAGGAATCCTTCTGGACTTCGATCAGGTTTGGCATCTGCAAAACCTCTTTTTGTCTTGAGTAACTCATACGCATGCCTTTTCCAGCCTTGACTGGACGTATTCTGTTTTTCTCCATTGACGTTTCACCTCTCGTTTTTATTTGCATCTAGTTTATAAACTAATTTCATCACATAGGAATTTTCCTAAAAAAGAGCATGGAAATGCCTAGTGCACCATAATAATGCAACCTATACTATACAACAAACGCCAGGAAAATGCAAGAACTATTTTGAGAAATTTTACCCGTCTTCCGTCGTAGTACTATGATTCTTCCGTGGATTTATAATCCGCATTTTTTCATTTTTGTTATAAAATGTCATATAACCCTTGATTTTACAAGGAAATTTTTAGCCCCAAATGGGACTTTTTTTGTTGAAAAATATTTTTGAGTATGATATAATAATAGTACTTCATAGTACTCTATATAAGGAGGCATTTATGGCATATTTTTTAAGACAGGAAAAGAAGAAAAAAGGCGTTTATTTACAGATGTATGATTCATATTGGGATAAAGAAAAAAAGCAGCCGCGTTCAAAAAGTGTAGAAGCTTTTGGATATGTAGATGATCTTGTTTCAGAAGATATGCCTGATCCTATTGCTTTCTACAAAGATTATGTTGAAAAGAAAAATAAAGAGCGTGCTGATGCCGTTAATGAGCAAACCCGCCCCCGTGCTTTTGCCTCTCATCCAGAAATGAATGTTGGACATTTTCTTTTACACACTCTTTTAACTGAGCTCAAAGTCAAAGACACTATAGACATTCTTTCTGACCAAATGCGCTTTCAATTCTCTGTTTACGACATGATTGCACAGCTGATCTATGCGCGCATACTATATCCTTGTTCAAAATCAAAAACTGCATCATACGTTTTCCCTCATCTGTATAACGGTGTTCAGATCTCCGAGGATCAGATTTACGACGGCTGCGAATTTATAGGTGGCTCCTACAAAAAATATATCGAACTATTCAATCACTGCTATGAGAAGTATTACAAGAGAGATTTTAGTAATGTTTTCTTTGATTGCACAAACTATTACTTTGAAATAGATCTTCCAAAAGAGGATAAGCAAAAGGGACCCTCAAAAGAAAACCGGCATGATCCTATCATCGGACAAGCGCTACTTCTTGATTCTGATCTCGTACCGCTTGCAATGCAAATGTATCCTGGTAACGAATCCGAAAGACCCTATATTCGTTCTCTTATCGAAGAAATGAAGCAGCGATATAAAGTTTCCGGCAAAACAATACAAGTAGCTGATAAGGGTCTTAACTGTGCTAGAAACATATATGCTGCGGTAAAGGAATCCAATGACGGTTATATCTTCTCCAAATCAATCCATGGACGGAACCTCAGCGAAAAAGAGCGGCAATGGTTATTGCTTGAAAATGATGCAAATGTCTTCACCAAATATACAGATGAAAACGGTAATCTATCATTTAAGCTCAAATCCTGCGTCGACGATTTTTCTTATACTTTTAAAGAGATGGATCCTGAAACGGGCGAAGAGGTGGAAACAAGCTTTACCGTTAGAGAAAAACGTATCGTCTCCTATAATCCACAGCTTGCCAAAAAACAAAGAGCCGAAATCTTAAAAATGGTTGATAAGGCAACAAACTATACCACCTATAAAAAACTGGCCAGACAAGACCTTGGAGATTCGGCAAAATACGTTAAGATAACCAGCAAGGACAAGACAGGGAAAAAAATCAAGCCCCTTGTTGAGATCGACAAAGAAAAGATTGAGAATGATCTTAAGTATGCAGGGTATAACCTTCTTGTCACATCAGAGCTCGACATGGATCCCCTTCAGGTTCATACAACATATCATAATCTTTGGAAGATAGAAGAATCGTTCAGAATAACAAAATCATATCTGGATGCGCGACCGGTTTATGTTCAAAAAAAAGAAACAATCTATGGGCATTTTTTGATATGCTACCTCAGCTTGTTTCTTTTAAGGGTTATGGAAATAAAATGTTTTAAAAATCAAGTCAATGCATATGACCTTATAAATTTCATGCGTGATTTTAGAGTGGTAGATTCTGGCGACGGAACTTTTATAAACATATCCCGAGACCAAAAAGCAAATGAAAAAATAAAAAAGGCAACCTCCTTAACAAACATAGATGCTCTGTATCTGACAAAAGATGAGATCGATAACCTCTTCAAAAACTGTATGCTCATAGAGAGTTGAGTACTATGTTTTTGGAAAAACGACGGAAGTCAGGTACTATACAACAAACGCCAGGAAAATGCAAGAACTATTTTGAGAAATTTTACTGATTTGTATTTTGATCCTTCTTTGATATGTCTGATAGAAAAAGACCCGACAACAAACGAGTTTGTCTCGGGTCTTTCCACTACACGGTTTCGCTCGATGCAAATCCGTATTATTTTAATGTAACCTTAGCGCCTTCTGCCTCAAGTTTAGCCTTAGCATCATCTGCTGTAGCCTTGTCAGCTGCCTCTTTGATTACCTTAGGAGCTCCATCAACTGCATCCTTAGCTTCCTTCAGTCCAAGACCTGTTAACTCACGAACGATCTTGATAACCTTAACCTTGTTTGGTCCAACTTCTGTTAACTCGATATCGAACTCAGTCTTCTCCTCAGCTGCTGCTGCGTCTCCGCCTGCTGCTGCTACTACAACGCCTGCTGCTGCAGATACGCCGAACTCTTCTTCACATGCCTTTACAAGGTCATTTAACTCTAATACGCTTAACTCTTTGATAGCATCGATAAACTCTGCTGTTGTTAACTTTGCCATTATATTTTCCTCCATTTTTAAAATTTGTTTGTATAATTTCTTATATTATATAATTAAGCCTCTGCTTCTGCAGTTGCTTCCTCAGCTGGTGCTGCTTCTGCTGCATCTGCTGCGCCACCATTCTCTGCAATCTGATTAAGAACGCGAGCAAGATTTGTAATAGGTGACTGAATACTTCCAAGTAACTTGGAAAGAAGAACTTCTCTGCTAGGAACGCTAGCGATTGCTTTCATTCCTTCAGCATCGTAGAATGTTCCTTCTACAACACCGGCCTTAATCTCTAAGTTAGGAGCCTTCTTTGCGAACTCAGCTAATACTCTTGCTGGAGCTGTAGCATCCTCTGTTGAAACAGCGAATGCGTTTGGTCCTTCAAGAGAATCTCTTAAGCTCTCAAACTCTGTGCCTTCTACTGCACGGTTTACTAATGTATTCTTGTATACCTTGTAAGATACTCCAGCTTCTCTTAACTGCTTACGTAACTGTGTATCCTCTGCAACAGTAAGTCCACGGTAATCTACGACTACAACAGACTGTGCACCGTTGATCATTTCAGAAATCTCCTGAACGATTGGCTGCTTTAATTCTACCTTTGCCACGATTCATTTACCTCCTTATTTTATTCTTGCATATAGCGTGAGGTATAATAAAAATCCCTCTGCCAGACGACAGAGGGTAATAATCTTAATGACGATCTATTCATCAAAATTCCCTCGGCAGGCACTTCGTTTACTCCTTGCGGAACCTGCTGTCTTCGGCAATATGCTTTGCTATTATATTATGGTATTTTGCGGTTGTCAAGACTTTCCGCAAAATTTTTGCTTGTGTAAGTCATGTAACAATGCGTTTCCTGCATCGTCAGTTAAAAACTGACGAGCAAACGCGAATTTATATTTTACTGAGCAATCTTAACAACGTTAAGCTTTACGCCAGGTCCCATTGTAGATGTTAATGTAGCACTCTTAATGTACTGACCCTTTAAACTTGCTGGCTTAGCCTTGTTGATTGCACCCATAAGAGCCTGGAAGTTGTCGCTCAACTGCTCACTTGTAAAGGATGCTTTTCCAACTGGCACGTGGATAATATTTGTTTTGTCCAAACGATACTCAATCTTACCAGC
Source organism: uncultured Lachnobacterium sp. (assembly GCA_900552085.1). Lineage (GTDB taxonomy): Bacteria > Bacillota > Clostridia > Lachnospirales > Lachnospiraceae > Roseburia. The sequence continues at coordinate 10,465 of URYB01000022.1, read as the reverse complement.
TTTGATGTCGTTAATTGCCTTTGTAACGTCCATTGTAACTGTACCAGCTTTTGGGTTTGGCATTAAGCCCTTCGGTCCAAGGACACGTCCTAAACGACCAACAACACCCATCATGTCTGGTGTAGCAACTACAACATCGAAGTCTAACCATCCTTCGTTCTGGATCTTAGGAATTAACTCTTCTCCTCCAACGAAGTCTGCTCCGGCTGCCTGTGCCTCGTCTACCTTAGTTCCCTTAGCGAAAACTAAAACCTTTACAGTCTTACCAGTTCCGTGTGGTAATACAACTGCACCACGGATCTGCTGCTCTGCGTGACGTCCATCACAGCCTGTTCTAAGATGAAGCTCGATTGTCTCATCAAATTTTGCTGTAGCATTCTTCTTTACGATATCAATTGCATCAGCAACATCGTACTGAGCAGCTCTATCGTATGCTTTTACAGCGTCCTGATATTTCTTTCCTCTTTTCATGAAATATAAACCTCCTTGTGGTAAATGTCGTAAGCGCTCAACTCTGTTGACTGATTGCTTACGACCCAGCCCTTTTCCCAACTGGAAAATGGGTCATTCTTTAATCGGGTAGGAAATGCCCTCCCACTAGTTTCAAAATTTTTTCAATGATTTACATCATCGGGACGTGCGCATTCAAAAAGGCTAGCGCCTTGCGCGCACGGTGCAGTATCCTGCTGCGCAGCACACTGCTTAATCAACAACCTCAACACCCATTGATCTTGCTGTACCAGCGATCATGCTGATTGCCGCGTCAATGTTAGCAGCGTTTAAGTCTGGCATCTTCAGCTCAGCGATTTCCTGAAGCTGTGCCTTTGTAATCTTAGCAACCTTAGTCTTGTTTGGCTCACCAGAACCAGACTTGATGTTGCAAGCTTTCTTGATTAATACTGGAGCAGGTGGTGTCTTAGTTACAAAACTAAAACTTCTGTCTGCATATACAGTAATAACTACAGGGATGATTAAGTCGCCCTGATCGGCTGTCTTTGCATTAAACTGCTTTGTGAACTCTACGATGTTAACACCGTGCTGTCCAAGAGCTGGTCCAACTGGAGGAGCTGGTGTAGCCTTTCCAGCAGGAATCTGCAATTTAATGTATCCTTCAACTTTCTTTGCCATTGGAATTGCCTCCTTAATTCATTTTCTTTACATCTGCGAAACTTACTTCTACCGGTGTCTCGCGACCGAACAGATCCACATTGATAGTGACTGTCTGTTTGTTATGGTTCATTGCTGTAATCACACCGCAGGTATCTTTCCATACACCGCCGATGACTACGATCATATCGCCTTCTGCGAAATCAACCACAACGTTCTCTGCCTTAATTCCAAGCGGTCTCATCTCGGCGTCCGTGAGCGGTACCGGTTTACTTCCCGGTCCAACGAAGCCAGTCACGCCTCTGGTATTGCGGACAACATACCATGTATCATCGTTCATAATCATATGAATCAATACATAGCCAGGGAACATTTTCTTTGAAACCTGTTTCTTTACTCCGTTCTTTACCTCTGTCACTTCTTCAAGAGGAACCCGAACCTCAAGAATCTGGTCCTCCAGATGTCTGTTCTCAATTGTCTTGTCAATATTCGCTTTGACTTTGTTCTCATAACCTGAATAGGTATGAACTACATACCAGTTCGCTTCTGCCATAAATCACTTTGCCTCCGTTAAAAATTCAAACCAACAAGGAAATTCACACCGTGCTGAATCAGCCAATCCAGCAGTGCAATAATAAGACCGGTAACTACAGAAACAGCAACTACCGCGATAGTCTGTCTGACAACTGATTTCTGCTCAGGCCAGATGATCTTGCTGAACTCTGCCTTAAGTCCTTTGAACCAGTTTGTCTTTGGAGCCTTTTCAACGTTTTCTGTCTGTCCCATTTCGTAACTCCTTTACTCTTTCCTAGACTACTTTGTTTCCTTGTGCATTGTATGAGTCTTGCAGAATCTACAATACTTTTTGGTTTCCATTCTGTCCGGATGAGTCTTCTTGTCCTTTGTCATGTTGTAATTACGACGCTGACACTCTGTGCAGGCTAATGTAATCTTTGTGCGCACAACTTCCACCTCCGTTTTTATTCTTTGTGTTGTCTTGCCTAAAAAAAGGCATAAAAAAAAGACCTACTTCCAAGCTTTCATAGAATAGCACGATTTCAACCATGCGTCAACTACTTTTCATGAAAAAAAGCCATTTTCACAATATTTTGTATGTGAAGTCAGATTTTCTTATTTATATAGCTGTTGAAAAGTCCCAAAATGCGCGATATAATATATATGTATAAATGGATTTTATGATCCCCACTGTTTTTTGCAGAATCACGGATGAAAGGAGGGGATTTTTATGGCACGTATTGACAGTGCATACGATTACTATATTTCAACTTACGCCCAGAAAAAAGTGTCGCGCTATGATTCTCATAAGAAGAGCGATCTGCGCAAAGTTTACAATCAGATTGTCAAATCAAATAAAGATTCTCCTCTGTATAAGATTCCGAATATAGAGGATGCCAAACGACATGCGATCGATATCAAGGAAAGTGCGAAGTCCATCCAGAATGTTGTTGCATCTCTTGCTGACAGATATGGAGCTTTTGAGGATTCTTTCCAGAAAAAAGTAGCTGTTTCCTCAGATGAAGAAGAAGTAGGTGTTACATACATCGGCGATGGCAGCGAAGATAATAACGCGGAAAACTTTTCCATTTCTGTCAAAGAACTCGCCGCGCCACAGACGAATGTCGGAAATTATCTCAAGGATACTTACCACAGCCTGCCTACCGGCTCCTATTCTTTCGAACTGAATACAGTTTCCGGATCGTATGAATTTCAATACAATGTAAGTCTGGAAGAAAGCAATCTTGATATCCTTACAAAGCTTGCCAATCTTGTCAACTCTTCGGACCTGGGTATCACTGCCGAACTTAGAAGTGACGGTAACGGATCAAGTGCCTTGGCACTGACATCTTTACAGACAGGTCTCAGCGAAAACGAGACTTCGCTTTTTACCATTGCGCCTAACGCGAGCGCAGCTTCGATTGAAGCGATGGATGTTCTTGGCATCAACAAGATTACTGAGCCTGCACACAACAGCAGTTTCACTCTAAACGGTACAGAACATTCTTCTTATTCGAATACTTTTTCTATTAATAATGCCTTCGAGCTTACATTAAAAAAGCCAGGCACTGAACCCGTGACGATCGGTTTTAAGCCAAACACTGATGCGATTGCAGATAATATCCAGACACTGGTCGATGCATACAACAGCATCCTTTCCACAGCGCATTCGCTTTCGGATTCGAATGCCAGTGCAGGCACTCGTCTGTTCAATGATATGGTATCCGTTTCCCGCGGTCAGCAGGGATCGCTTCAATATATCGGACTTATGTCCTCAGAAGACGGAACACTTCATATTGACAAAGATATTCTGGCACAGGCCGTGACGCCGGAGCGTGCTCCGCAGACATTCGAAACGCTTTCAAAATTCCGGGATTCCATCGGACAGAAGGCAGAGAGCGTTGCTATCAACCCGATGAACTATGTCAACAAAGTCGTTGTTTCCTATAAAAATCCGGGGCACAATTTTGCGACACCATATATTAGTTCTATCTATTCCGGCATGATGCTGGATGAATACATGTAAAAAGCTACAGATTCCTTAATTAAAGAGATCTGTAGCTTTTATTTTTGTTATTTTATCATCTTTTGCCGTCGAGCATATGCACATCCTGATACATCGACTGCTTCATGGTCTTGTAATATCCCGTGATTGCCTTACTGTTGGTCCGTACGCCTTTTGCCTGCTGCTTCACTGTAGTAAATTTCTGCATCATAAAATCCTTATTTCGGGCTTCCTGCGCCTGAATCATCACACTTTTGTCTGTAACTATACGGATACGTTCCTGCAATTGACGAATCTCATCTGCATATTTTCCTTTATCTGCTTCAAGTTCTGCCGCAACTTCCGCGTATAGTTTCTCAAAGCCACTGTCCAGCTGTTCCAATTGCTGAATGCAGATCGCTTTGTCTTCCACCGTTTTGTCAAACTCGTCAACCGAACGTGTCTGATCTGTAAGCTGATTTTTCTGCAAATCGTTCAGACGAATAATCTCATCCAACACTTTTTCTTTTTTCTTCAAACTTTGAAGCATGATTGCTAAATATGTCTCTGCCATGTGGCCTCCCGTCACGCTTTTGCCATAACTTCTTTCCATGTATCACGCATTGTGCGCAAATGTTTCAATACCTCTTCAAGTATCTCCGGATCTTTTTTTAGATTTGCTTCGCGAAGACGCTGAATAAGGTAAGTATATACCGCATCGAAATCCTTTGCAACCGGATATTTATCGTCCAGTGTTGCTTGAAATTCCAGGATAATACGTTCTGTTTTTACGATATTGTTATGTGCTTTCTCAATGTCATGCTTTTCAATTGCCATAATCGCAATATTGGCAAATTTGATTGCTCCGTCGTAAAGCATGAGTGTCAGTTCTGCCGGCGAAGCCGTAAGAATTTTGCTATTGTTGTATGCAGCGTATGCCTGATTCTGAACCATCGCTACTCCTCCCCGTGATGTATTATATATTGTATTCGTAACTATTCAGAACTCGTATTCACTAGTTTCCCAGCATGGATGAAATCGAGCTTGTCTGACTCTGTAATTTTGCGAGTGCTGTCTCCATGTTTGAGAACTGTTTGTAATAGTAATCTTCCTTATCAGACACTTTACTCTCCCACTCTTTAATTGTCTTTGTCAGATTTGTATATTGCTTATCCATCTCCTTGTCATTATAAATCTTATAACGGGAGCGCAGATCATTCGACTGCATCTGATCATCAATTGACTTATAAAGGTTTGTGGTCAATTGTTTCATGAATTCAATGACCGTATCCGGATCACTGGTAATCGCAGCCATCAGCTTGTCTTCTTTGCCGGAAGTATTCTCATCATCCTCATCGCCGTTAATATGGTATGCATTCTGCTCATTCTCTGCTGCATTGAGAAATCCAAGCGTCTGAATGCCAAAACTTGAAAGGGAATAACTCTTTCCATTGATTTCGATAGACTGACTCATAGAAGTCATCATGGCATTCATAACAGAGCTTAATGAGTTGTCTCTGCGTAAAAGCGAATCTTTAATCTTTGTCTCCCACTTCTCGATTTCAGTATCAGACATTTTATCCTTCTCGTCATCGGTCAGTGGTTCATAGCTTCCTGCGGAATCTGCATTGTACAGTTTTGTAATCTCGTTGATAATATTGTTGTATTCGGTAAGGAAATCCTTGACTGTATCATAAATTCCCTGGCTGTCTGTAGTTGTATTGATGCTGACTGCTGTACTGTCATTTAAACCAGATAAACAGGCATCACTATCCGGATCTGCAACGTCATCTGTCACACCATTGACAGAAATATTTAAACCGTTAATCGCAAAATCATTTGTCGTATTGGTGTATTTTACACCATTCAAAACAATTACAGCATCACGTCCATTAATCTTTGCCGCCTTGTCTCCATAAGCATTTGAAGAATCCGTATCCAGCCCCAGCAGTCCGATCAATTTCTTGGAAGCTGCCTGTTCTTCAGCACTCAATGCGACCAATTCCATCGTTGGTTTTCCATTGCTGTCCTTTATAACATTTCCGTCTGCATCTTTTTTCTCCACAAACTTTGTTGTCGCAGACACCAAAGAAAAATCCGCTGCTTTGCCAGTACTCTTTGAGCTGACGAAAATACGTCCATTATTTGCATCAAAGCTTGCATTCAGCCCGTTATCCTTCAACGCATTCACAACATCCTGAATGGTACTGTCTTTTGTGAGACTGACCGTTTTGGTGACCGCATTTCCTTCTTCATCTGTCGTATTGATATTAAGACTTGCTTCATCCCCTGTAAAGCCAATCTCACTAAGTTTTGTCTCAGCTTTTACAGTACCTTTTACATCCTTTAACTTTGTTGTTCCATCTGTATCTGTCACTTCTTCACGTAAAGAAAGTTTGCCACCGGTAAGATAACCGGACTGTGCCGTTGCAAGTACATGCAGCTTCTGGGTTCCGTTAACCGCACTGCTGCTTGCAGTGACAGTTGCCTTGGTTGTGTCGGATGATGTTGTCTTTTTTGTGTTATAAGCACTCGAAAAACGCAATTTTCCTACATTATTATACAGACTGTATACTTTTGTATTCAGTCCCTTCCAGATTTCCTGTTTCCAGGAAAGCTTTGTCTGTTCCTTCTGATATTTCTCTGTTTTTGTATTATATGCAGATACTAGTTCCTGTACGATGGAATCCGTATCCAGGCCTGAATTAATACCAGATACTCTCATTGCCATAAGATTTGTCCTCCTGTTTTCCTATCCTCTATCTCTTCTCATCAACCATCAGACCTGCCAGCTCCCACACTTTTGCGATCATATCAAGTGTTTTCTCCGGTGGAAGTTCTTTGATTACTTTCTTGGTATCTTTATCTATAATTTTGATAGTCACACGGTTGGTTGCTTCATGAATCCCAAAGATTGCTTCTGAATTGACGGCTTTCTTGTTAATGTCCTCCACCGCCTTCTTCAGCTGTGCATTTTTCTGTTGCTGCGACTGCTGTTGCGTATTATTTTCTTCTCCTGGCGTCTGCTTTGTGTTCAGATCACTGGTATCCTTTGCCAAAGTTTCTGAAACGGTCAGATTCTCTGCCTTTTCCACCTTTGGTACATTTTCTTCTTTCATTTCTGCAGTTGACGAACTTCCCTGATATGTCATACCTGCGCCTTTGATTGCTTCAATTCCCATGATGACTACCTCCTGTCCGCATCCTCTGATGGGATTTCACGTCTAAATGCACATCTAAATTGTATCTTTGTGCAATAACAATAATCCGTTACTTTTTTTCTACGATATAAATATCGGAGGATGTTTCCAAAAAGTTAACACCCTCCGATAAATTTAGCCAATGATATCTTTCAATGCATCCAATCCATCCACACTGATTGCTTCCTGATTTTCTTTCTGAATCTGTAAAAATACTTCTTTGCGGTATACCGGGACATCTTTTGGTGCAGAAATACCGATTTTCACCTGATCGCCGCGGATTTCAAGCACGGTGACCTCGATATTGTTGTTGATAACAAGGGCCTCTCCCTTTTTTCTGGTTAATGCCAGCATATCTATTCACCCGCCTTTTCTTTTTTCGCTTTCAGTACATCGTATACTTTGTATTTGACTGGATAATCATCTTCCACAATAAGCTGTACGCCCTTGTGATTGTCCATATTGATGACAATCGGAGCCTTTAAATTCACAGAAAAATCCTGAATATTTTTCGGCACTGTAACCGTGACAAGAATATACGTATTCTGTTCGTTCAATTCGCCAAGAGGTGCTACAATTTCTTCATTTACATTCGGTGCATAATCTTCTTTTACCGCATTTGGAATCATGACCGGGAATGCAATATCCGCGTCATCCATAGACTGCAGCCACATAATGGATGTGTCCTTCTGTTTTTTTTCTTCATCATAAATTAATGCAAAACGATTCAGAGTTGGAAATCCAATCATTCCTTTTTCCAGTGTGATGATTTTCTCATCTTCAATTTCAACTTCCCCAAAAATTCTTGTATTTGCCTTCATGGCTTCTCCTCCTTTACAAATGCTCCGCAATTGTATCATCTATCTTTTATAAATAATCAAGCAATGTCTGTTTTCCCACCTTGGCCGCTGCGGTAAGGCTTGAAGTATAGGCATTGTATGATGCATAGTAATCGATGATAACATCTGAAATTTCACGGTCATCGTTGTTTGTTTTCAACTGTTCAACCGTCATCTGCTGATTTTCCACACGAGTCTTTGCCAGATCCAGACGGTTCTGCAAACTACCGATGTTCGTAATAGCATTGTTTACGTCATCCAGATAATTATCAAAATTTGTAATATACTGCTTGTATGTTTTCTTTAAGTTATCGTCCGCATAGTCAGCTTCTTTCTGTGCAGCATCCAGATATCCCTGCAATGTTGCCTGACTGTCTTTATCTGCATACTGTTCCTGTGTCATCATTGCCTTGATCTTGCTGACTTTGTTATTTGCTTTGATAGCAGTTGTAACAATATCGATCATTTCATTAACATCACGACCGATGCTTGTATCAAACACTTCACTGGCCTGTGTGTTAGCCGGGAACGTAATTCCGCTCGAAATAGTAAATTCAATCTGCTGATTTTCTTTTGTATATGTAACCGCCTCACCCATATCCGGTGTTTTCATTGTACAATCGTAATAATATTCAGGTCTTGCTTCTCCTGCATCAAATCCGGTCTTTGTGTAAGAAACACTCAGCTGTGCTTTGTCTCTTGAAAGCGCGTGTGCCATCTCTTTTCCAAATACAAATTCTCCGGTATTCTTAATAAAGATAACATCATTATCACCTACCGTTTTTTCTCCGCTTGGTTTCGCCTGATACCATTCATCCTCAGAATCATATACAACTACTTTTCCTGTGGTATCTGTGCCGGCAGCAGCATCTGCTGCTGATACCATTTCCTTCTTAACCAGCTGTCCTTTTTCTGTATAACTGAAAGAATCCAACGACTCTGTATTGTCATATGCAAAGCGAATTCGCTGATATGTGTTGGTTCCTATCTCTGTTGTGCATTTTGTGTTTGCATCGGACGGTACCTGAGTCTCTCCATAATAATAGCGATGTTCCTGCAGATCTTCATAGGTGAAATTCTGTTTGATTGAATATGTTGTATCCGTCTCATCATTTTTGAATGTCAGCTGCGAAGAAGTGCGATATCCCGTAAACACCGTTCTTCCAGCATAATCTGCATTTCCCTCACTGTATACCTGTTCGCTCATAGACTGCAATTGTTTTAAAATTGTCTGGCGGTCGTCCGCAGTCAGTGTATCGGTAGAACCATTTACACACTGGGTACGAATGTCCGTAAGAATTTTCTTCATATTGGTCAATGCAGTCTCTGTCACATCCAACCATGCATTGGCATCTGCGATATTATTGTCCTTATACTGTGTCAGGTGGCTCAGTGTAGTCTGCATACGTAGGGAACGAATTGCAATAACCGGATCTTCCGAAGGACGGGAAATCTTCTTTTGTGTTGTCATCTGCGTATTATATTTATCCACCAACACCTTATTCGAATTAATATTTGTTTTGGTGTTAGCTGTAATCATGTTGTTCGTTACACGCATAAGAATTCCTCCTTACAAATGACGTTATACGCCAGTTTCATTGATTAATTTATCATACATTTCTGCTAGAACAGAGATTACTTTGGAAGCCAGATTATACGCATTCTGGAACTTAATAAGGTTCAATGCTTCCTCATCCTCATCCACACCGGAAACCGATGTTCGTTGATTATTTACCGCGGTTTGCAGATTAAAATAATTCTTATAATTTGTGTTTGTCTTATCCACATCCACTGTTATATCTGACAAAAGAGTTTCCAAAAATGATTCCGCAGAATCACCGCGGAACATCTTGACATCTTTTTGCAATGTCAAAAGTTTCTCTGCGATATCGTACTTTGCTTCTCCGTTATTCATCTCTGTCGCTGTCGAAAAATAGCTTGGGTCCTGCAGGGATCTGGAATTTACCGCCACATTATTTGCAGTAATATTGTAATAGCTGTCCTCTTTTGAGCTTATTGCAAATCCATAAGTACCGCCATTTTCTTTTTCCTTCTTAGCTGCTGCGACTTTTGCATCCCAGTCGTCTCCACCAAAAGAAGTACCCATTGCAGTATTTCCAACGAAAAATGCTCCCATCGGATTCTTTTTCAAGTCCACACCGGTTTTTTCAATATCATTGAATGTCTGCACAAAGCTGCGCACAAATTCATTGATCTGTGACTGATAATAAGGAATACCAAGCGCATCCACACTATCGCCGCATACCATCTGTGAATCTGTAAGTACACCAGCCTCCTGTGCATCGATATCCTGTGTCAGATGGAATTGAATGCTGGTAATTCCTTTTTCTCCCACCTGCGCATCCCATCCATCATATTTGTATTTTTTATTGTTGATTGTGATAAGTCCTTTTTCCGGAAGTGCCAGTTTGTTCACATCGGTAACGGACGGCCACTTCATCGTAATATTCTTTGTATCCGCGCTCTCTACCACGCCAGTCATGCTCTCTGCATTATTACCATCTCTTACTTGGAACAACGCAGCTAACTCACCTTTTAAGTTCGCATTACTTAAAGAGAACTCTTGTCCATCTTCCCAAGCAACATCATATAAACCATCAACATCTGTATCATTTACTTTTTCAGTTCTTGGTATTACTACTAATTTTTTGCTAGAACCTGTATCAACTAATAATTGATTATTAATTCTAACTTCATAAGTAACGGTTCCTGGATCCATTGGATCGCTCTTTGTTACTTTTTCTTCTGTTGTTACATTAACAATCTTAGATAACTCATCCACAAGATTTTCTCTTGCA
>URYB01000021.1 GCA_900552085.1 uncultured Lachnobacterium sp. | reverse complement strand
GAGCTTTATTAAATGCACCATTTTTTATACCCAAAGATGCAGACCTGTTCAAAAACAGAAAAATTCATACAAAGAAACGCCAAAATCGACATTTGCCGGAGTTGGCGTTTCTTATTAGGGACTTATTTTACAGCCCCTTTTTTTGCTTTTTAAAACTTAATCGGACTCCTTAAAATGCAAGTCAAAATCCATATCTTAGTATTCCTAGTAAAATAGTGTAAATTATATCTTGACAAACATACTTTAGAGCGGTATAGTGTTTATAACATATTAAACCTACTAGAAAAGTATGAATTAAGGGAAAAGAAAATGGGATTCAATACAGAACTATTACATGGTACAAAAACAGGCGATCCGGTTACCGGAGCAACACTGACACCTGTGTACCAGTCCAGTGCTTTTTTCCAGCCTTCGGCGGAGCAGCATGAGAAGCTGTTTCATAATAAAGCTGCTGGATATTCTTATACGAGAATCAATAACCCGACGATCGCAGCGTTCGAGGAGCGCATGACCGTTCTGGAAAAAGGAGCAGCTTCCGTGGCATGTGCATCCGGTATGGCAGCCATCACGAATGCATTGCTCAATATTGTTGGCAGCGGAGATGAGATCATCACAAGCACAAGCCTTTACGGTGGAACCATTGATCTGTTCCATGATCTGGAAGCGTTCGGCATCCGGACAATCTTTGTGGATGCGACGGATATGCAGACCGTTGAGAATGCGATTACCGATCGGACGCGCGCTTTGTTTGCAGAGACAATCGGCAATCCAAAGCTGGATGTGACTGACATTCCGGCATGGGCCGAGATTGCAAAGAAGCATCAGATACCACTGATTATCGATAACACGGTAGCGACGGCGTTTCTGGTTCAGCCATTGACACTCGGCGCGGATGTGGTCATCAATTCCACTTCCAAGTACATCAATGGCAACAGCAGCGCAATCAGCGGTGTGATCACCGACGGCGGTCGTTTTAAATGGGATGTCAGCCGGTATCCGGGCATGAAAGATTATGTAAAGTTCGGCAGATTTGCTTTTACAGCAAAGCTCCGCAACGGACTGTTCCGGAACATGGGAGCCTGTATGGCGCCGCAGACGGCGTATTACAACCTGCTTGGCATGGAGACGTTAGGACTTCGCATGGAGCGGGCGTGTGACAATGCAGCGCAGCTTGCGGCTTACTTAGAAGAGATACCGGGAATCACCGTAAATTATCCGGGGCTGGAATCGAGCCCATGGCATGAGGTAGCAGACCGGTTATTAGATGGCAGATACGGAGCGATATTAACGATCCGGGTCGGAAGCAAGGAACGGGCTTTTTCCATTATGAATACGGTGAAGATTCCGCAGATTGTTTCCAACATTGGAGATACGAAGACATTGATCGTACATCCGGAATCGACATTGGCGGCACACAGTACCGAACAGGAAAAAGCGGACGCAGCCGTTTACGATGATATGATCCGTATCAGCGTCGGCATCGAAGATATTGAAGATCTGAAAGCAGATTTTGCATCGGCAATCAACAGTACCGCCGAATAAATAGAGAGAAGAGAGCACAGGATATAAAGGAGAACGTTATGGCAGTTGATTATGCAACACTCAAAAAGGGCGGTTTCATGCGCCAGAAACAGAAAAATAATTTTTCACTGCGACTTGCAGTGGTCGGCGGAAATCTTACCGCAGAGAACCTGAAAATTATCGCAGAAGTGGCAGATAAATACGGTGACGGACATGTACATCTGACTTCCAGACAGAGTGTGGAAATTCCATTCATCAAGCTGGATGATGTAGAAGAAGTAAAAGAGGTGTTAGCTACCGGTGGTTGTAAACCGGGTGTGTGCGGACCTCGTGTACGTACCATCACTGCCTGCCAGGGATCGCAGATCTGTCCAAGTGGAAATATTGACACATATGGGCTGGCAAAAAAACTGGATGAGCGCTATTTCGCAAGAGAGCTTCCTCACAAGTTCAAATTCGGTGTGACCGGATGTCAGAACAACTGCTTAAAGGCAGAGGAAAATGATGTGGGAATCAAGGGCGCAGCAATCGTAGAGTGGGATGAACCATCCTGCATCAACTGTGGTATTTGTGAAAAAACATGCCGTGTGGATGCAATCAGCACCAAAGACGGCAAGATTGTATTGGACAATGAGAAATGTAACAACTGCGGCCGCTGCGTGAAAGCATGCCCGACCGATGCATGGAAAGCAACACCGGGCTATGAAGTATCATTCGGTGGACTGTTTGGAAACCGTGTATATAAAGGGGAAAATTATCTCCCGATCATTACTTCCGAGGAGCAGCTTTTTAAGGTGACAGATGCAGCAATTCAGTTCTTTGATGACAATGCAAATCCAGGAGAGCGTTTCCGCATGACTCTTGAGCGTGTGGGATTAGATAAATTTGAAGAGAAGATAAAGGAGGCATATAATGGCTGATTACACAATTGATGAACGCGTAGATATTACGGATGTGGTATGTCCGATGACTTTTGTAAAGGCAAAGGTTGCAATGGAAGAAATCGAGGTAGGACAGGTACTGGCAGTAACAATGAATGATGGTGAACCGGTACAGAATGTGCCTAGAAGCTTTAAGGAAGAAGGCCAGCAGGTATTAAAGCTTATTGACAATGAGAACGGAACTTATGATCTTATTGTAAAGAAACTCGAAGAGTAGGACAGAGAGGAAACATCATGGCAGCAAGAGTAAGTAAGGACAATTTTGAAGCAGAGGTACTGCAGGCAGAGATTCCGGTACTGGTGGAATTTTATTCCGATTCCTGCATCCCTTGCAAACAGATGTCACCGATTCTTGGAGACATCGAGGATGATTATGAAAACCAGTTAAAAGTTGTTAAAGTCAATGGAAATTTTGACGCTGAGTTAGCAGAGCAATATTCTGTAATGGTTTCACCGACGATCCTGTTTTTCAAGGGCGGCGAGGAAGTAGAGCGTGTACGCGGACTGATCAAGAAACCAGAGTTGGAAGAAATTGTAAAAAAATATATTTAGGAGGAGTTACACAATGAAAGTAACAGTTGCAGGAAACGTAAAGGATATCAAAGAGGGAACAACCATCGCACAGCTGGTGAGCGACGAGAAAGTTGAAAACCCGGAATATGTTACCGTAACCGTAAATGATGAGTTCGTTGAGAATCACGACCTTGCAAACGTAACACTGAAAGAAAATGATGTGGTTGAGTTCTTATACTTCATGGGAGGAGGAAGCTTCTAATGGCATTTACAAATGAGCAAATGGAGCGATACAGCCGTCACATCATTCTGCAGGAAGTCGGTGTGAAGGGTCAGAAAAAGCTCCTGAACGGAAAAGTTTTAATTATCGGTGCAGGCGGACTTGGTGCACCGGCAGCAATGTATCTTGCGGCAGCAGGCGTAGGAACCATCGGAATTGTCGATGCGGATGAAGTAGATCTGTCCAACTTACAGAGACAGATCATTCATGGTACTGCGGATGTCGGCAAAGCAAAAGTAAAATCCGCAAAAGAAACAATGAATGCAATGAATCCGGATGTTACCGTAAATACATACCGTGAGTTCGTTACATCGGAGAACATCATGGATCTGATCAAGGATTATGATTTTATCATCGATGGAACCGACAACTTCCCGGCAAAATTCTTAATCAACGATGCCTGCGTTATGGCAAAGAAACCATTCTCCCACGCTGGAATTATCCGTTTCAAGGGCCAGCTCATGACCTATGTTCCGGGAGAAGGACCATGCTACCGTTGTGTATTTAAGAATCCACCACCAAAGGATGCAGTTCCGACCTGTAAGCAGGCGGGTGTCATCGGTGCAATGGGCGGGGTCATCGGATCTTTTCAGGGAATGGAAGCAAACAAGTATCTTACCGGAAAACTTCTTACATTCGATGCTTTGAAGATGGAATTCCATACAGTGAAACTGCCGAAGGCAGATCATAAGTGTGCAATCTGTGGCGATCACCCAACAATCACACAGCTGATCGATTACGAGCAGATCGAGTGCCCGGATCATTAATTCCTTAAAGGAGGAAAATCATTTATGCTTACAATGAAAAAAGCAGACTACGAAAAGATTCTGTCCCACGCCAAAGAGAACCTTCCGGAAGAGGCCTGCGGTCTCATCGCCGGAACCAAAGACGGGGACAAGAAGACAATCGAGAAAGTATATTTACTGGAGAATGTCGATCATACCAATGAGCATTTTTCCATGAATCCTAAGGATCAGCTTGCGGCAGTCAAAGACATGCGTGCCAATGGATTTGTTCCGTTGGGCAACTGGCATTCACATCCGGAGTCTCCATCCCGTCCATCGGAAGAAGACAAGCGTCTGGCATTTGACCCGACCGTGAACTATCTGATTCTTTCCCTGATGGATATGGATCAGCCGGTACTTAAGGCATTTGACATCGATCGTGAGAAAAATGTCACAATCGAGGAACTTCAGATTTTAGACTAATCATAAATGAATGTTCAAAAAGAGGTAATTTATGTACGATTTGGTAATTGTAGGAAGTGGCCCGGCAGGCTTGTCTGCGGCAGTATATGCAAAGCGTGCCTGCCTGGATCTTCTTGTTTTAGAAAAAGAAATGATGGCCGGAGGCCAGATTGTTTATACAGAAGAAGTGGACAATTATCTTGGATTTCCGGGAACCAGTGGCTTTGACCTTGCGCAGCAGTTTGAAAAGCATGCAAGAGAGCTTGATGTCCCTTTCAAGGAGGGTGAGGTCACAGGCGTTAAAAAAACAGAAGACGGCTGGCAGATACAATTGGAATCAGGTGAAAACATTGAGACCAAAAGTATCATTCTTGCAAGTGGAGCCATGCACCGCAAACTCGGAGTGCCGGGGGAAAAGGAACTTGCCGGGGCAGGGGTATCTTATTGTGCGACCTGCGACGGAGCATTTTTCAAGGATAAAACGGTCGCGGTCGTTGGTGGCGGAGATGTAGCCATCGAAGATGCCTTATATCTGGCAAAGATGTGCAAACAGGTATATCTGGTTCACCGCAGACAGGGACTTCGTGCAACACAGGTTTTGCAGGAACAGATGAAAAACACACCAAATATTACATTTTTACCGGATCGCGAAGTGAAACGTATTATCGGTGAACAGAAAGTGGAAAAAATAGAGCTGAACAATAAAGCAAAGAATGCGCCGGAAGAGCTGACGGTAGACGGCGTTTTTGTTGCGATTGGCATGGAGCCGCAGGCAGCTGCATATGCGAACGTACTTACCTTAGAGGGCGGTTATGTGCCGGCAGGAGAAGATTGTACGACGCAACAGCCGGGCTTGTTTGTGGCAGGCGATGTGCGGACGAAAAAGCTGCGTCAGATTGTTACAGCGGTGGCAGACGGAGCCAATGCGGTGGCATCTGCGGTAGATTATTTGACAAAGAGAAAAAAGGTGGTGGAAACATGCTGATATCTTCGAGAGGACAATATGCGATTCGTATTCTGTTAGATCTGGCGATTCATGAAAATGGCGAAGCGATTAATGTAAAAACCATAGCAGAGCGTCAGGAATTATCGGAAAAGTATATGGAACAGATTTTGAGTGTACTGCAAAAGGCGGGATTTGTCATCAGTACAAGAGGATATCATGGTGGATACCATCTTTCTGGAAGACCGGAAAACTATTCGGTGGGAAAAATCCTTCGAACTGTAGATGGACCATTGATTCCGGCAAGTCAGCAGACAGATACATCGGGAAAACCGGTAGATATGGTAGTCAATGAGCTGTGGGGGGATTTGCAGGAAAAGATTGAAAAAACTCTCGATGGTGTAACGCTTCTTGACCTGATGAACAGTTATAATGATAAGATTTGTTTTAACTATATGATCTGATTAATCATATTCTGATATAGAAATAATGATTGCATGGGGGCAGTTTTCTGCCTCCAATTTTTATACATTTTTCCGAAAAAATGTAAAGTTTTATTACCATATTAACGAAAGAAAGCGTATAATAGAGAAAACAAGAAACAAAAGAAGGAGGAAGGATGAAAACACTTTTGATATTAGACAAAAAAGACTATACAGAAGATATGCCTGTCTTTGAAAAATTTTCCACCCGTGCTGTAATCATCCGCAATGGAAAGATTGCTACGCAGCATGGAAATGCTGGTGATTACAAGATTTTAGGAGGCGGTGTGGAACCGGGAGAGGATCTCCATGAGGCATTGATTCGTGAGGTGCAGGAAGAGTCCGGCCTTGTTGTTATTCCTTCTTCCATTCAGACGATTGGGGAGATCGTGGAGAGGAGGAGAGATATTTTTGATCCCAATATGGTTTATGTATGTCATTCCTGTTTCTTTTTCTGTGATGCGGAAGAAAAAATGGTTGCAACACATATGACAGAGAGTGAAATTGCAAAGGGATTTCATCTCGAGTGGGCAACCCCGCAGGAAATTCTTGATGGGAATAAACCATTCTGCAGTCAGCAACCATGGAGTTACCGTGACAGTGAATTTATTCGCATGTTACCGGAACTGATGCATGCTGACAAGTAGTTTGCAGGGAGCAGGCAAACTATATTAAAATGCATCAAATGAATCAGATGCATAATATTACATATAATTTACAAAAAATAACATATCGTCTTTACATAATTTCTTTATAATACAGACGAGTAATATCGGATGTATATGCAAACATATATATAATTAATTTATAGAAGGTGAAGGGATTATGGCAAAAGAGACAGATATGGATAAGCAAATTGAACAGTTACGCAGTTCCTGCGAGAATAAGGAATTTCGAAAAAAGCATGCTAAGGCAAGAAACCTGGTTATACGCACGTTACGGGAGCTGAATGGATTTTATATTGCAAAGACCGGATATGGGTTTACACGTTTTGTAGAGAGCCGTATGAAGACGCCAGAGAGCATCTGTGGCAAATTACAGCGTAAAGGCCGTCCTGTTGATTTTAAAACTGCAACTGAGGTATTGAATGATATTTCAGGGGTACGTTGCATTTGTTACAGTGTGAAAGAAATATACTGGATCGCACATCAGATTGGTAAGGACTCACGTTTTCAGATTATCAAGGCGAAGGATTATATCCGGAAGCCGAAGAAAAACGGTTATGAGAGTTACCATATTATTATGGATGTTCCGGTAGAGAACGAATATGTGCGTGTGGAATTACAGCTTCGAACACTGATTATGGATGCATGGGCAGAAATGGACAATCGCATTTCTTATAAGAAAAGTGAGGAAATACCAGAAGAAATGACCCAGCGTATAGAGAAATATGCAAAGATGGGAAGACGTCTGGATAAGTTGATTCAAAAGACGCTCAATGATGTACCAAAGGCAGTTGAGAAAGCATAATCGCGATGTGCGGCAGGAAATACAAGCAGATGTCTGGAAATTGTAAGAAATCCCTTGACAACTGCTTATTTTTTTGTAGATAATAGTTCATCCTGTTGTGCTAAAAGGAAATCTAGATATGCTTTTACTGTTGGAAGTAATGCTGGAGGAAGTTTGTTCAACTGCTGCATGATGGTCAGCATTTCCGGCCGGTCTTTGCGAAAGTTATAAAACATTTCCCAGCTCTCAACATCAAAGAACTCACTGATGGAATCGATTTTATCGAGAGAAGGTGTTCTCTCCTGATTGAGAATCTTCTGAATGTAACTATCGGAAGTACCAATACTGGTACTGAGATTTCGCATGGAAGGTGTACCTTCCTGATTCAGCATATAGGTTAAATTTTCCCGAATGATTTCGCTGGATTTCTTATGTTGCATAATCATTTATCTCCTTTATTTCTGTTTATTATATAGAACTTGGAGATAAACTATGAGACAGAGAGTATACAACTTGAAATGATTCGAGGACAGAGAGTATCAATTTACAAAAATCAACAAAAAACTATTGAGTTATGAAACCACGTCGAATACGATAATCGTGTCGACAAGTGTACAAGGAGAAAGTCATGGCAAGAAAGAAAAGTTTAATTAAAGATTTAAGCGCGTGCGAAACAGTTATTATGAAAGTTATCTGGGATGCGGTAGATGATATCGCTCTTCAGCAGCTGATTGTAGATCTGCGTGAGCAGTATGGCAGAGATTATGCCAGAACAACAGTTGTTACATTTTTAGGAAAGATGGCAGAGAAGGGCTTTATCAGTACTTATCGCATTGGAAAGCATTCTTATGTTCATGCGTTAAAGGATGAGAAGACATACAAAGAGAAGCTTATGAAGGATGAGACGGACTTTTGGTTCGGTGGAAGACCAGAGGATGCAATGGCAGCCATCTGTAATTCCCGTGATATCTCAAAAGATGAGATTCAGAAAATGAGACAGTTACTGGATGACATGGACGATTAATCTGATGTATCTGATTCTCTGGACATCTTTGTCCGGAGCAATCGTATCTGTCGTCTGGTTTGCCATCGGCAGATTATTGGAGAAAGCAGGTTTCTTGCATATAACATATATACTGTTAAAAGTAGCGATTCTTTTCTGGGTGGTTCCGATTACGTATGGAGTGTTGCTGCTTCGGACTGTGACGCATGGAGACGTACATCGTTCGTTAAGTCCGAATTTATTCATAACACCCACGATTCTGCAGACAGCGACCGTGTTCTGTGCTGCATGGAGTATCGGAGCTGCGATTGGAATGGCACAGTATATCGTGCAAAGAATCAAGATCACAAGGATGATGAAGCATGCAACGTTCTGCTCAAAGGAAGTGGAGCAGCAGTTCGCGCAGCGATGTGCAGCGGAAGGAAGACATGCCAGACGCGTCCGTGTGAGACAGAGTTATCAGATTGAGATTCCAAGAGTTACCGGGATACTTCATCCTACCGTAGTTCTTCCCGTGGAAAAATATTCCGTTGAAGAGCGGGATGTGGTTTTCAGACATGAACTGACACATGTAAAACATCATGATATATTGTTTCGAAATCTTACAATGCTCCTGTGTATCATTCATTTTATGAATCCGTTTGCGTGGTGGCTTAACCGGCAGATGCGCAAATGGAGTGAGTATGCTTGTGATTATGAAGTATGCTGTCGTGAACATAAACTGAAGAAGTATTACGATGTCATACTGAATATGGCAGAGAAAAGCATTGATGCACAGTTTTTAAGCGTACAGTTGTTAGAGAGTGAAAGTGAATTACAGGAAAGGATGAGACATGTTATGAAATGTTATAAGAAGAAAAATAAGTCAAGACTTGTGGCGGGAATGCTGGTGGCATGTATTACATTGCTCAGTGGAAGCAGTGTGTATGCAGTATCTGCAGCCAGTATCAGTGCAAATGAACAGTGGCAAAATGTAACGGTGGAGGAGATGCAGGATACTGCTGCACAGGAACTGGATGTGGAAGAGGCTACGGAACTGATTGAGATGACTGAACTTAGCCGTGCTGAGAATATTGAAGTATCCGTGGGCGAGGTGGAACTTCTTTCTGCAAAAAGTGGATTGAGTTCATTTAACTGGGGTGTCGCAGCTGGTAAGGAAGTCAATTCACCTACATTTCGGGCAACTTCCTCGCAGACGATTACAGTTACAGGAATAACATCACCTGCAACAAAGTATTTGAGAGTTGGAATTATTGAACCGGATGGAATGCGGCGTTATATTTCGGCGAAAGGAAACTTTACACATACTTTTAAATTGGATCAAACGGGATCATATAAGATTTATGCGCGGAATGGCAATGACAGTGGTACAATTAATGTTGCCGGAGCTTACGAGGTTAATGACTAATTGTAATGTATCGCAGTAAAGCAAAGATATATATGAAACACGACAAAAAGAGATGCAAAGCATCTCTTTTTTATTTACCGGTTGCTTATGACGGTAATCTAAAGTATGATATAGGATATGTATATTTGAGGGAAAGGTATTTTACGATTATGGAAAAAAGAGAACGGCTGGGAAGCCGGTTAGGGTTTATTATGCTTTCCGCGGGCTGTGCGATCGGCTGTGGAAATGTATGGAAGTTCCCGTGGGCATGTGGACAGAATGGGGGAGGAAGTTTTATGCTGATCTACATCATCTGTCTGTTGGTGCTTGGACTTCCGGCGATGGTGATGGAACTGTCCGTCGGTCGTGCGGCACAGACAAGTCCTTTGTATATGTACCAGAAGCTGTCAGTGAACGGAAAGAAATGGCGGCCGCTTGGCATTGTATGTTTGATTGGAAATATTGCGTTGATCGCATTTTATTCGGTTGTTTCTGGTTGGATCATTTATTATTTTGTGAAGTTTCTGACCGGACAGAATCAGAATTTTGGATTTGAAAAAATGATTGCAGATCCATCCGTCAATGTTACCTATTTACTTGTTACGGTGATTATTGCGTTTGTGATTTTGAGCTTTAATCTGCAGGGAGGCCTGGAACGTGTCACAAAATACATGTTTCCGGCATGTTATACCTATGGCCTGGAAGTGAATGCCGGACCGAGTCTGTTGTTTGACACGATGGCGAGCGTGTTTAACCATATGAATGGCGGAAGATGGTGGGGTGCGCTGTTTTTCCTGTTTATGGTGTTTGCAGCGCTGTCTACGGTACTTGGCGTATGCGAAAATATTCTGGCGATGATTCGGGAACTTACCGGATGGTCACGGCCTGTCGGATGTCTGGTGTGCGGGATTGGTTCGTTTTTGATTGCACTGACGACGGCATTGGGATATAGTGTAGTGCATTTTCAGCCGTTTTCGAAAGGAACCGCGTGGCTGGATTTCTGGGACTTTATCGTATCTACGAATGTTATGCCGTTGGGATCACTGGCGTTGGCACTGTTTTGCTGTAATCGGTTTGGCTGGGGCTGGGACAATTTTATAAAAGAAGCAAATGCCGGAAAAGGCTGGAAAGTTCAGGCATGGATGAAACCGGTGTTTCGGTATTTTGTTCCGGCGGTGATTTTGTTTATTTATGTGTACGGAATGGTTACATTTAAGTGGAAATAATAGATAGACAGATAATTGAAATTCGTTTATAATTATTCTTGTTGAATAGAAGTAATTTATGTGGTACTTATTTTGGTGAATAAGTATGAGCAGAGTGAGAACGGAGGACAAAATGGAGATTGTTTGTTTAGATTTGGAAGGCGTACTGGTACCTGAGATTTGGATTGCATTTGCAGAAGAGACCGGAATCCCGGAATTGAAGCGTACTACAAGAGACGAGCCGGATTATGATAAGCTGATGAATTACCGTATCGGTATTTTGAAGGAGCATGGTCTTGGATTAAAAGAGATTCAGGATACCATTGCAAAGATTGATCCGATTCCTGGAGCAAAAGAGTTCTTGGATGAGCTGCGTGCAATGACACAGGTAATTATTATCAGTGATACATTTTCACAGTTTGCAGGACCTCTTATGAAGAAACTTGGTTATCCAACTATTTTCTGTAATTCTCTTGAAGTTGCAGATGACGGTGAGATTACCGGATTTAAGATGCGCTGCGAGAAGTCAAAATACACAACAGTAAAGGCATTACAGTCCATTGGATATGATACAATTGCCAGCGGTGACAGTCACAATGATCTTGGTATGATTCAGGCAAGTAAGGCAGGATTTTTATTTAAGAGTACGGATGAGATTAAGGCAGAATATCCGGATATTCCAGCATATGAGACTTATGATGAACTTCTCGGGGCAATTAAGAAAGTCATTGGAAAGTAAAATACGCAACAAAAGCTCCCTGAAAAAAGGGGGCTTTTTTCGCAGTATAAGAAATTGTTTATAGAAAGAAGGACAGGGCGACATGTACAAAGAGGAATTGTTAACAGTAGAAAGTTATCGTTCAAAAGAGGATTATGTAGCACTTGCTATGAAAATAGTCGCAGTAGCAGCTTCTGTATACGGAATGTGTCGTTCATTTTCAGGGTGGATGTTTTTTACCTATTTTACGAATCTGTCAAATATTTTTGTGGATATCGTGTTGCTTGTGTTTGCCGGTTTTAACTGGAGGAGCATCCGGAAAAACGGGAAATGTCCGCCGGTTGCAAACGGCTGGTACATTGTAAAGTTTATGGCAACCATCAGTATTACCCTAACGTTTTTGATCTATCTGCTGGTGCTTGCACCAACAGATCCAAGAGGATTTTTGGGAGCCTATATGGGAAATGGATGGGGAAGTCTGTGCGTGCATTTTGTGTGCCCGGTTTTGGCAATACTCGATTTCTGTCTGTTTGATTATCCGTACAGATCCGGAAAACTGCATGTATTGTTTGCTATTGTACCGCCGTTGTGCTATGTGGGTGGAATCGTAGCTCTGGCATATATGGGAGTACGGTGGAACGGAACGATGTATGCACCGTACAATTTTTTGAATTTTGGCGCGAAAACAGGATGGTTTGGCTTTGATTTGAGCCAGATAGGAAAAGAAACACTTGGAATTGGTGTGGCTTATATGATTGCGGTGCTGGTTATCATTTTTATAGGAATTGGTATGGCATATCTTGCGATTAAAAATGTAAGGCGTAACAAAAAAACAGAGGGGAACTAAGAGGGAAAAAGAATGCTTGATGAGAGAGATGATATTGAGGTATACGATGCTTCCGAGGAGGAGAACGAACGCGAAGCACAGCGCCATCAGATGAGGAAAGAGAGAGCACAGAAGATGCAGATGGAAAAACAGCGCAGCATGAAACGACAGCGATATATCTTATTAGGAATTGGTGTAGCAATCCTTATCATTTTGCTGATCGTTTTGATTGTGAAAAATACGAACAAAAAAGATCCGAAGGATATTTCGGCAAATGCAGTATCGCAGCAGACGGAAGAGATGGTGGATGCAGCAACACAGGAGACAGAGACCGAGGAACCTTGGAGCTATGAGGCACACAAAACGGACAAAACGGAAAAGTTTCCGGAAAGTGTGGTAAGCAGCAGGGGAATTCTGATCGATGTGGATTCCGGTGAGATTCTTGCGGCAAAAGGTGCGAATAAGCGGATTGTTCCAGCTTCCATGACAAAAATTCTTACAGTGTTAGTGGCAGCAGAACACATCACACCGGAGCAACTGGATGACAAAGTGGAGATAACAATTGATATCACGGATTACAGTTACCGCAATGATTGCAGTAATACCGGATATGAAGTTGGAGAAAAAGTTACGGTGAGAGATCTGTTCTATGGAACGATTTTACCTTCCGGAGCGGATTCGGCAGTAGCACTTGCGACATACGTTGCGGGATCACATGAAAAATTTGTTGATATGATGAATGAGAAATTAGAGGAGATGGGATTGTCGGAGACAACGCATTTTACAAACTGCGTCGGACTGTACGATGAAGAACATTACAGTACACCATACGACATGGCTATGATCATCAAGGCAGCGACGGATGATGAGTGGGTGCGTGAGGTAATGTCGACACACACGTATACGACAAGCAAAACCAAACAGCACAAAGAAGGGATTACGGTATCCAACTGGTTCCTGCGCCGTATCGAAGATAAGGATACACATGGAGAGGTATTGTGTGCAAAGACTGGATTTGTAGCTCAGTCAGGAAGCTGTGCAGCAAGCCTTGCGGCAGACAAAGATGGAAAAGAATATATCTGTGTGACTGCAGGTTCAACAAGCAGCTGGAGATGTATCTATGATCATGTGGAGCTGTATGATAAATATCTTCCAGAATAGAAAAAAAGAAGCGCTATGCAACAATTGGTTGTGTAACGCTCCTTTTTGTTTTATAAAATTATGATGCTCGCACAATTGATGCCTTCTCCAAGCTCATAGACTTTACCGCTGGTCAGACCGACAACGGTAGGACGAAGAATGTAATGCGGGATATTTTTGACAACCTTTGCTTTTTCTCCATTGCTCAATTCTACAATACTGTCGACAGGATAGAGAATCATACTTTCCAGAAAGCATTTCATAGCAGTGATATCCAGTTCCCTTGTCATGGACATGATGATTTCTACAGCATCTCGTTGTGAGTATGCCGCTTTGTATGGGCGCTCCGTAACCAGGGCGTCATATATGTCGGAAACCATAAGAATCCGGGCATAAGGACAAATCTGATCGTGGGTTACACCCATAGGGTATCCGCTGCCATCGATTTTTTCGTGATGCTCAAGAATGGCAAGGCTGACTTCTGGCGAGACATCCGGACGATCCTTTACCATTTGGTAACCAAACAGGGAATGCTGTTTCATGATTTCAAATTCCTGATGGTTCAGTTTCCCGGGTTTGTTCAAAATACTGGCAGGAACTTTTGTTTTTCCTATATCATGCAGAAGTCCGGCAACACCGATTTCACGAATCTGGCCGGGAGTCATACCCTGTTGTTTGGCAACGATCATACTGATCGTTGCAACGTCAACACTGTGCTTAAACGTATATTCATCACTTGTTTTCAACGCAGAAATATCAATGGCAATCGCATTGTTATTGTTGATGGAATCCATGAGACTGTCTGCAATATAATTGGTTGCTTTGTCCATCTCCGGGGATTCCGGATTGTTATAAATAAATTGAATTCCAGTGGCAACGCGTTCCCGGACACTGGCAGAGAGCGTGACTTTGGCACGATCTTCTGTACGGAGTTTCTCAATATTTTCCTGGGCAGCAGCAGAAACCGGAAGTGTGTTTTCTTCCTCTGTGACGCCATCATCTACCTGAATGTAGACACTCATGATTCCCATTTGAACCATGGAAGCAATCATATATTCATCTAAGACCGCACCTCTTGCAACCAGATTGCGGCCGAGACGGTCGACAACAGGATGATCCAGTTTCATTCCAGGCTGAAGTTGTCGCGTGCGCATATATTTTCGCTGTATCAATTACGTACCTCCATCTAGCTATAGATATTAATTTATTTTACAATATTTTTGCACTTTTTCCAATGCATTTTCGATATTTTTTTATTTCTTGTGGAACTTGTACAATTTAAAAGTGTTTGGTCTTGCCGAAGCCGGACAGGAACAGTATAATGAAGCACAGATAGAAAAAAGGGGGAGAGCAGGATGCTTCCGGAACAATTTTTAGATAGAATGAAACAGATGCTTGGAGAAGAATTTTCGGCATTTTTAGAAAGTTATGAGCAGGAGAAATATCAGGCACTGCGCATCAATCCGCAGAAAACAACAATCGCTTCATTTATGGAAAAAAGCCCGTTTTTAAGAAAACCTGTTCCATGGGAAAAAAATGGTTTTTACTATGACAGGGAAGATGCACCGGGAAAGCATCCGTATCATGCTGCCGGCGTATATTATATTCAGGAACCGAGTGCGATGGCACCGGCATCTTATCTGGATGCACAGCCAGGCGAGCGGATTCTTGATCTTTGCGCGGCGCCTGGAGGAAAAAGTACACAGATCGCAGCTGCAATGGGGGGAGAAGGCTTGCTGATCAGCAATGAGATTCATCCGGCGAGAGCCAAAATTTTGTCAGAAAATATCGAGCGTATGGGCATCTGCAATGGAATGGTGTTAAATGAAAGCCCACAGTCTTTGGCAAAAATATTTGAGGCATATTTTGACCGGATCATGGTAGATGCACCGTGTTCCGGGGAAGGAATGTTTCGGAAGAACACAGAAGCATGTGAAGAATGGAGTCCTGAAAATGTGGAAAACTGCGCAATGCGTCAGCAGGAAATCCTGAACTGTGCGGCATCCATGCTGCGTCCGGGTGGAAGAATCGTATATTCTACCTGTACATTTGCGCCAGAAGAAAATGAAGGAACGGTCAGTTATTTTCTGGAAGAACACCCGGAATTTCATATGGTCGAGGTACCATTATATGAAGGTATGTCACCTGCCAGACCGGAATGGACAAAACATCCCGTAAAGGATCTGCAGTTTGGCATCCGCCTGTTCCCACACAAGCTTCAGGGGGAGGGACATT
>URYB01000020.1 GCA_900552085.1 uncultured Lachnobacterium sp. | reverse complement strand
GGCAATTTCTACATCCGTAAACTCTCCACAGCACTCCCCATCCGCATGAAGCACGACCGGCTTGCTGGTATGCACGCGAATCACCGGAGACTCGATTATGTTAAATCCCCTGATTTTTTCATGTTTTGCAGCTACTAAAAACGGCAGACAGAAAAAGGTAATTGCTTTTGGAATTCCATGCGCGCTGCTTAATGAAAGCATTCCGTCTGTACAGGAAGCATGCGGAGCCATTGGAACCCCGCCCCCTTCTGCCGGAAGATTCATAGCCGCTGCAAAGATTGTTTTATGTAATTGATATATTTTATGGTTATCCCCACATTCTACAACAACTTCTGCAGTATCCATTGTAAAAAGCGACTGCACGGTCAGTGCGAGGTAGGTAAGTTTTCCAAGATGAATCCGGTTCAAAAACTTTTTGCAGTTTGAATGCAGTGCTTTCTTACAGACAATTGCATCGAGTCCTACGCCCGCACTGATTCCGAAGATCCGGTTTTTTTTTCCATTCCCCCAGGTCACCTGTCCAAGATCGGTTTTCTTTATCGGAATTCCATGCTTTTCCCGTCGAATGCACTTTAAAATCTGTCTCATGCACACAATCGGGTCTGTTGGAATTCCCATACCTTTTCCAAAGTCGTTCCCTGAACCACTGGCGATCACACCAAGTCGTACTTTTTCAAAGTCTGTAATTCCATTGAGAACCTCATTGACGGTACCATCGCCACCCACAGCGATCAGATACACTGCTTTCTCCTGCTTTTTTGACAGTTCTCTTGCAAGAACTGTTGCATGTCCCACATATTTTGTTTCATAAGCTTCATATGGGATATGTTTCTGCCTGAGAAAATCATATACCTGTCTCCATACCTGATTTGCATTCCCCGTCTTTGCATTTGTATTTACAATAAAATATAATTTGCTCATCTTATGTTCAGATACCTTCGTTTATTTTTATAACTATTTATAGTTCACACCTATCCTATTATAATATAAATTGCAACAATTTGCACGATATTCTTCATTTCTTCTCTTGTTCCCTCCATCAATATGCGCTATCATAAATATGTTTTTTAAAAACAGAAAGGATCACCATTATGAAACTACATATAAAATCTCTGCGCCTTTTTGCTTTTCTCCTGCTCTGTGGGATGTTCGTACCATCCTTGCAAGGATGCCAGGCAGAAGAACAGAAAGTGTCCAAAACCGGTTTCTATTTTGATACCGTCATCAACGTT
Source organism: uncultured Lachnobacterium sp. (assembly GCA_900552085.1). Classification (GTDB taxonomy): domain Bacteria; phylum Bacillota; class Clostridia; order Lachnospirales; family Lachnospiraceae; genus Roseburia. Next base: position 15,133 of record URYB01000020.1, on the reverse strand, counting down.
ACCCTCTATGGGACTTCGGACGAAAGCTACATCGATGAGTGTTTCTCGCTTGCTGACCGCTACGAACATCTGCTGTCAAACACCATCGAAGACAGTGAAATTTCCAAAATCAATGCGGCAAAAGGTTCTTATGTGACCGTCAGTGACGAAACACTCACGCTGATAAAAGCCGGCATCTCTTACGGAGACCTCAGCAACGGGAAATTTGATATTACAATCGGTGGATTATCGGATTTGTGGAATATTTCTTCCATCGCAGAAAATGCCAAAAGTGAAGACAACGAAGTCGATGCATCCGTGCTTCCGTCCAAAGATGAAATTGCAGAAGCGCTCTCCCACGTCAGCTACAAGAATATTGAAATCAAAGGAAATGATGTACGTCTTTTGGATTCGCAGGCCAAACTTGATTTAGGCGGTATTGCCAAGGGTTACATTGCGGATCAGATGAAAGCCTATTTGCAGAAAGAAGGAATCTCACAAGGCATCATCAATCTCGGAGGAAATGTTCTTACTTTAGGAGAAAAAGAAAATGGGGATACTTACAGTATCGGTGTGCAAAAGCCTTTTGCAGAGAGTGGCACCAGTCTTGGTATTGTAAAAGTTCCGGATGCATCTGTGGTATCTTCCGGCATTTATGAGCGCTACTACCGGGTAAACGGAAAATTATACCATCATCTGTTAAGCACTGAAAACGGTTATCCAATTGAAAATAATCTGTATCAGGTTACCATCATCAGCCAGAGTTCCATGGACGGTGATGCCTTAAGCACCACCTGCTTTGCCCTTGGTCTTACAGATGGAATGCAGTTAATCGAGGATACGGACGATGTGGAAGCCATCTTTGTGACAGACGATGGTGAAATCCATTACAGTTCCGGTATCGGTAAGTCCGTTCAGTTTGAACAATAAAAATACAGGAGTGATGTAGTTCACTCCTGCATTTTTTATATTATGATCTGATTATAAAATAATCTTCTTCGGACATTTCTCTGCACAGATTCCGCAGCCTGTACACTTCTCCTGATCAATGTATGCAACATTGTCAATTACATGAACCGCATCCGATGGACAATTCTTCTCGCACAGATGGCATCCGATACATCCTACAGAGCAGGCATCCATAACCGCTTTTCCTTTATCCTTGGAACTGCACTGCACCAGATGCATTGCCTCATAAGGCACAAGCTCGATCAGGTGCTTTGGACATGCAGCCACACACTTTCCACAAGCCTTGCAGACCTGCTCATCTACTTTAGCAATTCCATCTACAATATGGATTGCATCAAACGGACAAGCCTTTACACAGCTTCCAAATCCAAGACAGCCATAATTACATGATTTCGGTCCACCGTTTGGAACAAATGCCATTGCAGCGCAATCTTCCAGTCCAGTGTATTCGTAATCCTGTTTTGCCTTTTCACAGGTTCCTGCACATTTTACAAATGCAACCTTCTTAACAGAAGCTCCTGCAGAAACTCCCATGATCTCTCCGACTTTTGCAGCTACCGGATCACCACCTACCGGACACTGTCCTACCGGTGCTTCTCCCTTTGCAATTGCAGCTGCAAGTCCGGAACATCCGGCGTATCCACAACCACCACAGTTATTTCCAGGCAGAACTTCAAGAATTGCTTCCTCTCTCGGGTCTACCTCAACTTTGAATTTTTCTCCGGAGATGCCGAGGAAAAATCCAAGAATAATTCCAACACAGCCTACAACAAGAGCTGCGACAATAATTCCAGTAAGCATATTCTTTTCCTCCTAAATCATTCCTGAGAATCCCATAAATGCGATGGACATCAGGCATGCTGTAATCAATACAATTGCAGTACCTCTGAATGTCTTAGGGATGTCATTATATTCAATTTTCTCACGAATTCCTGCCATCAGTACGATTGCGATAAAGAATCCTACTGCAGTAGAAAATCCATATACTACGCTCTCTAACAGATTGTAATCATAAGTTACACAGTTCAAAGCAACACCAAGTACGGCACAGTTGGTTGTGATCAATGGAAGATACACACCAAGAGACTGATACAGTGCCGGCATTTTCTTTTTCAGGAACATCTCAACAAACTGTACCAAAGCTGCAATAACTAAAATAAATACAATTGTTTTCAAATATGTCAGATCAATTCCCTTTGAAACAAGGAACGGATTGGCAAGAATAAATTTATAGATCAGTCCGGTAATGAAAGAAGATATCGTAATAACAAAGATTACGGCTCCACCCATACCAGCAGCTGTCTCCGTCTTCTTGGATACTCCAAGGAACGGGCAAATGCCGAGGAACTGACTTAATACTACGTTGTTTACAATTGCAGATCCAACCGCAATCAAAACCAGTTCAGCTAATGTACTCATCGACTCTCTCCTCCCTTATGCCTGTTCTTTTTCAGAAGTTTCCGCTTTACCTGTACACATTGCAGACTGACCACAGTGTGCACAATCGCCAGACAGACAGCCTGCCGGTTCTGCAAGAGGCTTGCCTTTTGCTTCCATCTTTTTACGAATGATATTCATTCCAGCTACAAGAAATGCCAGTACAAGGAATGCACCAGGTGCCATAATAAAAATGGTAATTGGCGTAAATCCCTTGATCGCAGACAGGAACGGAAGTCCAAAAAATGTTCCTGCACCAAGAATCTCACGAATCAGACCAATAATAGTAAGTCCCATGGTAAATCCAAGTCCCATACCGATTCCATCGAAAATAGACTCGACCGGGCCATTCTTTGATGCATAGCTTTCTGCACGGCCAAGAATGATACAGTTAACTACGATCAGTGGAATATACACACCAAGTGCTTTAGAAAGACTTGGCAGATATGCCTGCATCAGAAACTGTACAACGGTAACCAGTGATGCAACAATCACGATATAAGCCGGCATACGCACACCACTTGGAATCACTTTACGGAAAAGTGAAATCAAAAGGTTTGAAAAAACAAGTACAACCAATGTAGAAAGTCCCATACCCAGTCCGTTGATGGCGGATGAGGTAACTGCCAGCGTCGGACACATACCAAGCATCAGCACAAAGGTAGGATTTTCTTTGATCACACCATTATATAAACGTTCAACATACTTGTTCATTACTGAGCACCTCCTAACGCATTCTGGAAGTAATAAATTGCGGCGTTGCAACCATTTGCCATCGCTTTGGATGTAATGGTAGAACCAGTAATGGCCTCAATCTGATCATCGGATGATGGGGTCTGCTTTACTACAGTAAACTGATCAACCTTTTTGTTCTGGAACTGACCGTAGAAATCTTCTTCCTCTGCTTTCATACCAAGTCCCGGTGTCTCGGAAATGTCAGTAATGGAATAACCATTTACAGTTCCATCATTCTGAATACCTACAGAAAATGTAATACTTCCCTGGCTTCCGTCTTTTGCAGTAACCGTGATTACATATCCGAGTGCATTACCGTCTTTGTCAACGGCTTCTTCCACATCATCAATGGTATCGTCATAACCTGCATCTGCGACTAATTTGTCAGCCTCATCTGCATCATACTCTTTTTCATTGAATGCATCTGCATCCTTAAATACTGCCTGATAGGCCTCTTTCTTTGTCTGCTCATTTGCCTTATCGATTGGTGTCTTGGTAATGCCGTATACAGCACCTAAGATCACACCGATCACCAGTGTAAAGGCGGTCAAGATCAAAGCGTCATGTACAATCTGTTTATTCATTCTTCTTTGCCTCCTTTACTACGCCAAATGCTCTTGGTATTGTTACTTTCTCAATCAAAGGTACAAGAAGGTTGCTCAAGATAATTGCAAAGGAAACACCTTCTGCATTTGCTCCAAAGCAACGGAAAATACCAGTCAGTAATCCACAGCAGATACCAAAAACAATCTGTCCTATTGGTGTGATTGGCGAGGTGACATAATCTGTAGCCATAAAGAATGCACCAAGCATCAGACCACCACCGCAAAGCTGGGCAACCACGTATGTAATATCAAATCTCTGTGCGCCAAAGATAAACATAAAGATTGCAAATGTAATGATGTAGGAAGCTGGTATTCTTAAATTGATCACGCCAAGAAGGATCAAAATAATTGCACCAATTAAGATTGCGATCACGGAAGTCTCTCCGATGGTTCCAGGAATCTTTCCAGTCAGCATATCCATAAGATTTACAGAGGAAAGTCCCTCATTTCTTATCATGCCAAGTGGAGTTGCTCCAGAATATGCTTCATACTGTTTGCAGCTGAAGTTTGTCATATCTGCGGCAAATGCAATCAAAAGGAAACAACGTCCGCCAAGGGCCGGGTTCATGAAATTCTGTCCCAGACCTCCAAACAGCATTTTTACAATTACGATTGCGAAAACACCGCCGATAACAGCTTCCCACCATGGGAGATTTACCGGAAGGTTCAATGCCAAAAGCAAACCGGTAACGACTGCACTCAGGTCAGTCAGGCTGTTTTTCTTGTGTACGATCTTGTTAAAAATCCATTCCGAAGCCATACAGCTTGCAATAGTAACCAAAATCAGTACCAATGCTTTATATCCAAAGTTATATATACCAAACAAACTTGCCGGCAGCAATGCAATAAGTACATACAGCATCACTCTGCTTGTAGAATCTTTGGCACGTACATGTGGTGAAGATGAAACCTGATATTTTTCACTCACGATAATCCACCTCTTTCTCTTATTTTTGTTTTCTCTTTTCTGCAAGCACTAACTTTTTCATTGTTTTAACAGACTGTGCTACCTGTCGTCTGGAAGGACATACATAGCTGCAGCTGCCACATTCAATACATTCAAGTCCATGCCATTTTTCAAACTCTGCCATCAATCCGTTATTACCAAATTTGGCAAGTCGAGATGGAATCAGATTTTCCGGACATGCTTCCACACATCGTCCACAGTTGATACATGCCAGAGGCTCAAATTCTGCCACTGCATCTTTGCCAAGGCAAAGAAGGGATGAAGAAGTCTTTGTTGTCGGCACATTCAGTCCAAACATGGCAAATCCCATCATTGGTCCACCGGAAATAATTTTCTCCGGCTGTACCTTGAATCCGCCTGCGGCTTCTACCAACTGCTCATATGGTGTACCCATGCTATACAGGAAGTTCGAAGGATTGGTAATCGCATCGCCTGTGATAGTTGCTACACGTTTCATTACAGGGATTCCATTCTTCACTGCATTATAAACAGCAATCATGGTCTCCACATTATCTACAATACACCCTGCGTCCGCCGGCAGCATCTTGGAATTGATTGCTCTGCCAGTTACTGCGTAAATGAGCTGTCGCTCACCACCCTGCGGATACTTGGTCATCAATTCGCACACTTCCATACGTGGCTCATCTTTCACCAGTTCCTTTAACTTTGCAATTGCGTCCGGCTTATTATTTTCAACGCCAAATACGCCCTTTGCTTTGTCAAACAGCTGAAGAATAATCTTCATTCCTGCAACGAGCTGCTCCGGTGTCTCCATCATTCTGCGATAATCGGCAGTCAGATACGGCTCACACTCTGCACAGTTTGCAATTATGTATTCAATTTTTTCCGGTTCCTTTGGTGACAGTTTTACATGTGTTGGGAAACCTGCACCACCCATTCCTACAACGCCAGCCTCTTTGACTTTGTTGATGATTTCTTCCTTTGACAGGGATGTTACATCGTCAACTGCGTTATAAGTAACTTCATTAAATTCTCCATCGCTTTCAATTACGATCGAGTTAACCATGTCCCCTACAGCAACACGACGTGGTTCAATTTTCTTTACTGTACCAGATACAGATGAGTAGATTGGTGAAGATACAAAGCCGCCCGCTTCTGCAATCTTCTGTCCCTTCAGCACTGTGTCTCCTACAGCAACGATTGGGGTAGCTGGTGCTCCAATATGCTGTGATAATGGAAATACCAATTCACCCTTGGGTAGAACTTCTTTGATTGGTGCATCCTTTGCGAGTTCTTTTCCCTCATAAGGATGAACGCCGCCTTTAAATGTTTTCAAACCCATTTTTGTGCCCTCTTTCCTCTACATATTTGTCAAAACACTATAGTTTATGACACATTATCAAGTAAATTATAGCACTTTTTACCCAAAAATGTATTAATTTTTTCATTTTTTTCGGAATATTATGTATTCTTTTTGATACAACAAAACGTGACGCGCAATTCAAAATATGATAAAATATTGCATATAGTGATAAGGAGAGGTTTATGAAAAAAACACACAAAGAAGAATTATATATCAAACAGGACAATTTAACAGACCAGTTGTTTGATACGCATTCTATTTTTTTTGATATCGAGACAACTGGATTCTCACCAAACAGTTCTTCTCTTTACATGATCGGATGTGCCCGTCGATGTGATAAATACATTTACATTGATCAGTTTTTTGCCGAAAATCCCACAGAAGAGAAAGCTGTACTATGCGCTTTTTTAGAAATTTTATGTCAATATGACACTATCATTTCTTTTAATGGTATTGGTTTTGATATTCCGTACCTGAAAGCAAAATGTGATGCATACGGATTACAGGAGAATTTCAAAGGCTTTAACTATCTGGATATTTTTAAATCGGTTTCCCAGTTGAAGTTTTTATTAAAACTGCCAAATTACAAGCAGAAAACAATCGAGGCTTTCCTGAAGCTGTCAAGAAATGATGCCCAGTCTGGTGGCGAATTGATCAACGTCTACCACGCTTATGTCAAACAGCCATCCGAAGAAGCTTTACAGCTTTTGTTACTTCACAATTACGAAGATGTCATTGGAATGATCGATCTCCTGTCTGTATTATCTTATACGGAAATCTTTAACGGACAGTATACGATACTTTCCACCCGCGTGGATGCCTACCATGCATTCAACGGCACAACCGGAAATGAACTTATCATCACCATGCAGAACGACTATCCGGTTCCCCGTCGCATTTCACATAAACTGAATGACTTCAGTCTTATGATCAGTCCGACACGTACATCCATCCGTGTTCCGATTTACGAAGGAGAACTTCACTACTTCTATCCAAATTACAAGGACTACTATTACCTTCCGGAAGAAGATCTGGCCATTCACAAAAGTGTTGCCTCCTATGTAGACCGCCAGTATCGGGAAAATGCGCGTGCATACAATTGCTACAATCGCAAAACAAGCTCCTTCCTGCCGCAATGCAGCAGTGTTATGCAACCGGAATTCCGAAAAGAATATAACGACAAAATCAGCTACTTCGAATTAACCGAAGACTTCTGTTCTTCCGACGTTATGCTGCGTCGTTATGTTGACCATATTTTAAAATATATGTTTGAAACTAAAAAATAATTTTTAGAAACTATCAAAAAAAGCATCTCTGCCTGCGCACATCAAATGATGCCGCAAGCAAAGATGCTTTTATTCTATTCACCCTTTTCAAAATAGAAACTGCTTAATCGATCAAATCCCAGTTCACGGTAATTTGTAATCTGTTCGGTACTTCCGATAAACAATACACCATGCTTTTTGAGCGACTGATAGAAATTTTTGTAAATCATATTTTTCGCTTCATCCGTAAAATAAATCACAACATTTCTACACAAAATCAAATCAAATCCCTGCGGATACGTATCTTTCAGAAGATTATGTTCGCGAAACGTTACACATCGTTTGATTTCATCCGCAATCTGGTAAGAGTTTCCCACTTTCTTAAAGTATTTTTGTTTTAAATCTGCCGGAACACCGGCAATACTTTTCTCATTGTACAAACCAACCTGTGCATGCGCAATCACCTGCTTGTCAATATCCGTCGCAAGTATCTGTATATCAGAAAGCGGCACATGTTTTGAAAATGCCATAGCAAGGGAATAGGGTTCATCACCTGTCGAACAGGCCGCACTCCAAATTTTAAGTCTTCTTCCCTGTTCTTTTAATAATTTTGGAATCACTTTCTGGTCCATCAGTTTCCACTGATCCGGATTCCGATAAAATTCTGAAACATTTATGGTCAGGAAATTTACAAACTGCTCAAACTTTTCTTTGTCCGATCTGAGGACTTTCACATAATCCTCATAATTGCTGCACCCATTCTTCGTTGCAATTGCATCAATTCTGCGGCGCATCTGTTTTTCCTTATAATAATTCAGATCGATTTTTGTAAGGACAAATACCTCTTTTTTGAAGTCTTCATATTTATCGAACATACAAACCCTCCCCATGATATCCAAATAAAAAATTAAGAAGTTGCCAAGCTGACAACTTCTTAATATGAAATTCCATCAGATTATTCTTCTGTCTCAGCAGCTTCTTCTGCATCCTCAGCTGGAGCTGTCAAAGCCTTAATGCTTAAGCTGATTTTCTTGTCTTCCTCATTGAAGTCAACAATCTTTGCTTCAACTTCCTGACCAATCTTTAATACGTCAGCAGGTTTCTCTACATGCTCGTGAGAGATCTGAGATACATGAAGAAGAGCGTCCACACCAGGAGCTAACTCTACGAATGCACCGAAATCTGTCATGCGGGCAACTTTACCTTTTACAACATTTCCTACTGCATACTTCTCAGCAGCACCATTCCAAGGATTCTCATCCTCAAATTTCATGCTGAGTGCAATCTTGGTATCTGTAATATTCTTAATGAATACGCGAACAGTCTGTCCAACGGTAAATACCTTCTTTGGATTCTCAACTCTGCCCCAGGACATCTCTGAGATATGAAGTAATCCGTCAACTCCACCTAAATCGATGAATGCACCGAAATCTGTTACATTCTTAACGGTTCCTTCGATTACATCGCCAACTTTGATCTTAGCGAATAACTCTTTCTGAAGTTCTGCCTTCTTAGCAACCAGTAATGTTTTGCGGTTACCAATAATTCTTCTCTTCTTTGGATCGAACTCAGTGATAACGAACTCGATTTCCTGATCCTTGAATTTTGTCAGATCCTTCTCATAAGTATCTGAAACAAGGCTTGCAGGGATGAATACTCTTGTCTCATCAACGATGACACATACACCACCAGCTAATACCTGGTTTACTTTTGCCTTTAAGATTTCCTGATTTTCGAAAGCTTCTTCTAATCTCTTGCTTCCCTTCTCTGCAGCGAGACGCTTGTAAGAAAGGAGAACCTGTCCCTCGCCGTCATTTACCTTAACGACTTTAGCTTCTAAGGTATCGCCAACATTAACAACTGTAGTAAGGTCTACATTTGGTTCGTTTGTATATTCATTACGTGTAATGATTCCATCTGACTTGTAGCCGATGTTTAAGATGATTTCATCTGGCTTAACATCAATAACGGTACCCTCTACCACTTCTCCATTTCTTATTGTTTTTAAAGATTCTTCCAACATTTGTTCAAAGCTCATTTCTGACATTCTTTGAAACCTCCTCGATGATATAGTTTGGGGTCGAAGCCCCTGCGGTAATACCTACGTTATTGATGGATTGTAACTGATGATAATCCATATCTTTACTCGTTTGTATATAGTAAGTATTTGCACATTCTTTTTTAGATATCTCATACAGCTTCTGCGTGTTGGAACTATGTTTGTCCCCAATCACGATCATTGCATCCGAGCGACCTGCAATCGCACGAGCTTCTGCCTGTCTTTCTTCTGTCGCATTGCAAATTGTATCTAAAACACTTATATCATAACCTTTTTTCATAATAATTTCAACTAATTCTTGAAATTTATTGTAGTTAAATGTCGTCTGTGCCACAAAACAGACTTTTTGTCCCTCTTTGACGGGCAATTTTGAGACATCTTCCGGTGTCTGGACGGTATAAGCGGCTCCATTTTCCACCCATCCCATAATTCCTTCCACCTCCGGGTGCTGTCCGTTTCCGGCAATCACAATGGTATACCCTTTCCTGCTGTATTCACCAACCAGACGATGAATTTTCAAAACAAAGGGGCAGGTCGCATCCAGCAGTTCAAAGCCGGCGGTCAATATTTTTTCATGTTCTGCCTTACTGATTCCATGGGAACGCACGATAATCTTCCCGTGCGGAAGTTGTTCCAGTTCATCCAGAGAACGAATGACACGGATTCCTTTTTCTTCCAGATCCCGGACCACTTCTTCATTATGAATGATCGGACCATACGTATATACCGGCACATCCGATTTACCGATTTCATCATAAACCATATTTACCGCACGCTTTACACCAAAACAAAAGCCTGCACTTTTTGCTACTACAAGGTTCATATTTTAAGCCTCTTTGATAATTTTTTTCATTGCAGTAACGACTCCGTCAATATCAAGATCTGACGAATCCAAAAGCACTGCATCCTCTGCCTGTTTCAGCGGAGAAGTCTCTCTGTGCATATCCCGGTAATCACGGTCAATAATGTCCTGTTCAATTTCTTTGATATCGCATTCCACGCCTTTTGCGGTAAGTTCATCATATCTTCTCTTTGCACGAACCGCAGAACTCGCGGTAAGATAAATCTTTACATTTGCATTCGGAAGCACGACTGTTCCGATATCTCTTCCGTCCATGATGACATTTTCGCGTTCTGCAAGCTGTCTTTGCAATTCAACTAATTTTGTTCTGACAACCGGATAAACGCTTGTCGCACTGGCCATATTTCCAACTTCTTCATTTCGGATGACTCCATTGACATTTTCGCCATTTAAAATCACCTGCTGTTCATTGTCCTTGTACTGGATCGTTACATCTACATCTTTGCACGCATCCGCAATTGCTTTTTCATCATCGGATGCAATATTATTCTGAATAAAAAAGTATGCCATGGCACGATACATTGCGCCTGTATCCACATACACATATCCCAAATCTGCCGCCAGCTTTCTGGCAATTGTACTTTTCCCAGCTCCGGCCGGTCCATCGATTGCAATATTGTAACTCATTTTTTTCTCCTTTATTTAAAAAATTATTCTATTCCTATTTCCGATGAAATTTTGGAACGATTTAAGTATATCTGTAGTTGTTTGTTACTGCACAGAAATTCCTGCAAGATACCCTGTCGACCAGGCAATCTGCAGATTATATCCTCCCGTGAGTGCATCAAGATCCAGTACTTCTCCACAGAAGAAAAGATTCTGTACATGTTTTGATTCCATAGTAGAAGGATTGATATCCTTCACAGAAACGCCGCCTTTGGTAATGATTGCTTCATTCCATCCACGTAGTCCTGTGACCGTAAGGGGCAGCTTTTTCATTAATGCAACAAGGCCTGTCCTCTCTTCTCTTGAAATCTCATTCACTTTTTTCTCTGGATCAATTCCACTTAAATCAATCAACACAGGAATCATTTTTGCCGGCAGTAAATGCCCGATTGCATTTTTAAACTGCTTGTTCATTGCCTCATCAAAATCCCGCAATATGCGTTTATCCAATTGTTCCACCGTAAGTGCCGGTTTCAGGTCAATATACAACTCCAGCTCGTCTTCAAACTGTTTTGCTTTTATCATTCCACTTGCTGATAGGATCAACGGTCCGCTTACGCCAAAATGCGTAAACAGCATTTCTCCAAAATCTTCATATAATTTCTTTTTTCCATTATAAATCGAAACAGAAACATTCCGAAGGGAAAGTCCCTGCAATTCTTTTACCCAGGATTCTTTAATTTCAAAAGGAACCAAAGCAGGGGTTCTTTGCACTAATTTGTGGCCGGTCTTTTCTGCAAACCGGTATCCGTCTCCGGTCGCACCGGTTGTCTGATACGAGAAGCCACCAGTTGCAACAATGACCGCATCTGCCGGTACCTCTCTTCCATCTGACAGTCCGACACCTTTGATCTGTTCTTCCGTTACCAGCAAATGATCGACTTTCGTATGAAGGAATACCTCAACGTTCTTATCCTCGAGTGCCTTGCGCAGTGTGGCAATCACATCCGATGAATGATCCGACACAGGGAACACACGGTTTCCCCTCTCCACTTTCATTTTCAAACCATACTCTTCCAAAAAGCCCATCATCTGCTCGTTGTTAAAGGTATAAAAGGCACTATACAAAAACTTTGGATTGCTCATCACATTGGCAAACAGATTATCCATATCTCCGGCATTCGTGATATTGCATCTGCCTTTGCCCGTAATGAATATTTTCTTTCCCAATTTTTCGTTTTGCTCCATCAGCTTTACCTGATGTCCGCACAGAGCCGCTGCGTATGCCGCCATCATGCCTGCCGCACCGCCTCCAATTACAATTACGTTGCTCATTCTTCCATATCCTCTAATTTCGCGTAATGTACTTTTATTGAATCATCTATATAATTTATTTCATCATTCTCATATACCTGATATTCATTCCAGATATCCTCAAGCATCGTAAGTGTTCCAGCCACTTCCTTCTGTTTTTTCATACACAATGCCACAACAAGTGCATTGATCACACTAAGCGGTGCAACCAGAGAATCTACAATCGATGCCATATCGCTGTCCGCTATCAGATTACAGGACGAATACAGATTCATCGGGGAATGAATACTATCGGTAATTGTGATTACTTTTGCGCTGCGGTTATTTGCAAACTCCAGCGCTTTCAATGTCCGCATCGAATAACGCGGAAAACTGATTCCAATAATCACGTCATCCTTGTCGATGCGCACCATCTGTTCAAATAATTCACTGGAACTGTTTGTGGTAAGCAGGCGCACATCATCAAACATAAGATTAAGATAAAAGCCCAAAAAGCTTGCAAGTGGTGCACAGCTTCGTATTCCCACAATATAAATATGTTTTGCCTCTAAAATGGTCGAGACTGCTACATCAAACGCATTGTGATCGATTTTCTCCAATGTTGTTTTTATCTTGTCTGCATCCGACTGCAGAACGGTCTCTAAAATCTTTGATTGGCTGATTCTTCCATATGTTACTTCCATACGTTGAATCGAATTCAATTTATTTCGTACTAATTCTTCTAATGCTTTCTGGAACTCCGGATATCCCTTGTATCCCAATGACGTGGCAAAACGAACAACCGTAGACTCACTTACACCAACGGTCTCCCCCATTTTCGCCGCCGTAAGAAAAACAGCTTTGTCATAATTGTCCGTAATATATGTTGCAAGAAGCTTCTGCCCCTTGCTCATCGCACTGTAATGATTGTTTATGCGATTTAAAAGTTCATTTGTATTTGACACGGTAAACCCCTCTCTAACGACACATTTGCCGCCGAATTTGATTGTAACACTTTATAAAATAATTGCAACCAAAAGCACAAAAAAAGATATTCACAGATAAGAGAAAACTCTATCTGCGAATATCTTTTGTATCAAACAGTCAAATCCGGATTATACAGGATATGCTCCGTTCTTTGTATCAGCAGCTTTTGCATCAACACCGGTCTGCTGAGCCTCACGATATTTGAAGAACTCAGTTGCAACCTGTGGGAACAGTGCGTAAGATAATACATCCTCATCCTGCTGCTTATACTGTTTCATCTCTGCCTCAATCTTTGCAAGTTCAGGCTCAAGAAGATCAGCCGGACGACAAGTAATTGCATTCTTCTTGTCATCGCCAAGTACCTTGTCAACGACTTCCGGATTGAATGGCTTAACAGTCTGTCCATACTTTCCAAGAAGAATATCTTTTGTCTCTTTTGTAGCTACCTTATAACGCTCACCCATCAATACGTTAAATACAGCCTGTGTACCAACGATCTGTGATGAAGGTGTAACAAGTGGTGGCTCACCAAGATCTTTACGTACACGTGGAACTTCAGCAAGAACTTCCTCGTACTTGTCCTCTTTTCCCTGCTCCTTGAGCTGAGAAATAAGGTTTGAAAGCATACCACCCGGTACCTGATAACGAAGTGTATTAATGTTAACACCTAATACCTTCGGATTCATCAGTCCGCTCTCTAATGCTTCTTCTCGCATTGGGCGGAAGTAATCAGCAATTTCAGAAAGAAGGTTCTGATCCAATCCTGTATCATATGGTGTACCCTTGAATGTCTCAACCATAACTTCGGTTGCCGGCTGGCTGGTTCCAAGTGCGAATGGAGACATCGCAGTATCGATAATATCAACACCTGCCTCAACAGCCTCTAAGTATGTCATAGAAGCAACACCAGATGTATAGTGTGTATGAAGATCGATTGGAATATCTACAACTTCTTTTAATGCATGTACAAGTTCTTTTGCCTTGTAAGGAACAAGCAGACCAGCCATATCCTTAATACATAAAGAATTAGCGCCCATATCCTCAACACGCTTGGCCATCTCTGTCCAATACTCTAATGTATATGCATCACCTAATGTATAGGATAAAGCAACCTGAGCATGTCCATTCTCTTTATTGGCTGCAGTAACAGCAGTCTGAAGATTTCGAAGGTCATTTAAGCAATCGAAAATACGAATGATATCAATTCCGTTTGCAATGGACTTCTGTACAAAATGTTCACCCGCAGCATCTGCGTATGGACGATATCCTAAGATATTCTGTCCACGGAAAAGCATCTGTAACTTTGTATTTTTAAATCCTGCTCTTAACTTGCGAAGACGATCCCATGGATCTTCTTTTAAGAAACGAAGAGATGCATCGAATGTAGCACCACCCCAGCACTCTACTGCGTGGTAACCTACTTTATCCATCTTGTCGATAATCGGAAGCATCTGTTCGGTTGTCATACGTGTAGCAATCAAAGACTGATGTGCATCACGTAAGATTGTCTCGGTAATTTTTACCGGCTTTGCCTTTATTTCTGACATGATTATCCTCCTAAAATTTCAAATCGTAATTAAATTCCAAAGATTGCCATAAAACATCCAGCAGCTACTGCTGTACCGATAACACCGGCAACGTTTGGTCCCATAGCATGCATCAGTAAGAAGTTTGTAGGATCTTCTTCTGCACCAACCTTCTGGGATACACGGGCTGCCATTGGAACGGCAGATACACCGGCAGAACCAATCAGAGGGTTAATCTTGCCCTTGGTAATCCAGCATAACAACTTACCAAAGAGAACTCCGGCAGCTGTACCAACCATAAATGCTACAAGTCCTAAAACGACGATTTTGATTGTGCTCATATTCAGGAATGCTTCTGCACTTGTCGTAGCACCAACAGATGTGCCAAGTAAGATAACTACGATATACATAAGTGCATTACTAGCAGTCTCCTGTAACTGACGAACAACGCCAGACTCACGGAAGAGGTTACCCAGCATCAGCATACCAACAAGAGGTGCTGTTGTTGGAAGTAATACA